>DUZC01000224.1 GCA_013349735.1 Rhodospirillaceae bacterium | reverse complement strand
TTGCCGTCGCTGAGCATGGACGCAATCTGTTCGAAGACCGCGACGACATCGGATTGATCCTTGCCGCACATGATCGTCGGCTTGCCCTTTTCCAGTTCGACAACAGTGCTGCTACCCAGCCGAACCTGGAGGTAGAACGCCTTATCGTCGCCCTGCCACCACATTTTTCGGGGCGGCTTTGACGTGGCAACCCGCTTGTAGCCATCCTCGGTCTTGGTATACCGCGTGGATTCGTAAGTGTAGTTGGCGTCCTTTGCCAACGCCACCTGATGGCCAATGGCATCGATCAGGATTTCCTGCGGTGTACGACACCGAGCCTCAACAGCCCGCTTGGGCTGTACGGTGCAAAACTTGAATGGAACCGCCATGTAAACCTCCAGACAGTCAATCTGCTGGAATAATATGGACGTATATAATCGCGGCCAAGGCGTTAAGCAAAATTATATGTAATAGTGGCCGACCGGCCACCATCTCCTAATGTCGAACTCGACTAGATATTTCCTTCCAAAGCTCTTCACGCATTTTGCCGATGACTGCCACCTGCTTTTGTCCATTCACGCTGTCCGCCGAAAACTGGACATCCGCCAGCGAAAAGTAGAAAGAAAGCAATGCTTCGGTGCTGATCCGACGCTCTTGGCGGGAAACCGTCGATGAGAACCACGATTCAGCACGACCCCACATACCACTGAATTCTCTTTGGCTGCGGATAAGACCCGCATCACGACATTGCTCATATATTTCATTCATAGATTGCAAGAGCCGGCCTGATTCGTTTGGACAGATTCCGGCGAAAGATAAGTGGATCGCCTGCCGGTTGCCGTCTGGTATCGCCGATGCGGGGCCTCATGGAAGGAGGGCGTAGCCCGACTGGAATGAGGCCCCGCATCGGCGGCGAAAATCATGCTGCCACCACCTGGGGCAGATTGTCAAAATAGGCCCGGTCGGGCGTGATGCCGCCGTGGCTCGAATGCGGCCTTCTGCCGTTGTAGAAGTCGAGATAGCGGCCGAGCGAAGCCCGGGCCTCGGTCACGCTGTCGTAGGCCCGGAGGTACACCTCCTCGTATTTCACCGAACGCCACAGCCGCTCGACGAAGACGTTGTCCCGCCACGATCCCTTGCCGTCCATGCTGATCTCGATGCGGTTGGCGACCAGCAGACCGACGAAGTCGCCCGAGGTGAACTGGCTGCCCTGGTCGGTGTTGAAGATGTCCGGCTTGCCGTATTTGGCCAAGGCTTCTTCCACCGCCTCCAGGCAAAAATCCACGGTCATGGTGATCGACAGCCGCCACGACAGCACTCGGCGGCTGTACCAATCGACCACGGCGGCCAGGTAGACGAAGCCCCTGGCCATGGGAATGTAGGTGATGTCCATCGCCCATACCTGGTTCGGCCGGTCAATCGTCATCTTGCGCAGCAGGTACGGGAAGACCAGGTGACCCGGCGCCGGCTTCGACGTATTCGGCCGGCGGTACAGGGCCTCGATCCCCATGCGGCGCATCAGCGTGATCACCCGGCAG
>DUZC01000278.1 GCA_013349735.1 Rhodospirillaceae bacterium | reverse complement strand
TCCAGAACCAGAATATCAAGGCCCAGTTGATCGGCCATGGCGACGGATTTTTCCAGCAGGCGCGCCCCATCTTCGTGCAGCCATGCTCCGGCTTCCGGCCGATAGACCGGGGAACCGGTAAAATTGTCAGCAGTGGCATAGGCAAGCGCGATATGGATGCCGTGGCGCTCTGGAGTCAGGCGTTCAAGTTGGTGTGTCATCAGGCCATTATAGCGCAAGCGCGCTTGGGGCTGTAAAGTGGGCGAATGCGTGTTCTTGCCCTCGATACTGCGTCATCGGCCTGTTCCGTCGCCCTGTGGAGTCCCGAAGGCCTGTCGGGCGGACGGTTTCAGATCATGGAACGTGGACAGTCCGAAGCCCTGTTGCCCATGGTCCAGCATGTGATGGCCGAGGCCGGGGTGACAGGTGACGACCTTGATCTGGTGGCAGTGACAGTGGGGCCGGGTGCCTTCACGGGCATTCGCATCGGCCTGTCGGCGGCGCGCGGCCTGGGGCTTGCCTGGGGGGTTCGGGTGGCGGGCATTCCCTGTCCGCAAGCCGTGGCCGCCGCGATTCCGGCAGAGATCCGTAAAGGGAAAACCATCCTGGTGCTGCTTGAAACCAAGCGGGGCGATGTCTGGGCGCAACGTCTGGATGGTGATCTCAATCCACTGACGCCCCCTGCTTCCGTATCGGCAGAGATTGCTGCTGCCATGGTGGCTTCCGATGATCTTCTATGTGGCGACGCGGCCCATCGGTTTGTGACCCACGGCACCCCCATCGCCGCCTGTCATGCCGACGCCGCCCATCTGGCTGAACTGGCATGTCGGCTGGTGCAGCAGGGATTTGACCTGCCACCAGTCCCGCTCTATCTGCGTCCGCCAGACGTTACCATGCCCAAACGTCCATGATCGAACTGGTCCCCGCCGCCCAAATCCATGCCACTCTGCTGGCAGCCATGCACAAGGTCTGCTTCGCCGACCCCTGGACAGAACAGGGATTCCTTCAGGGATTGTCGTCCCTCGGCACCGAGGGGCTGATGGCGGTCGATCAGGGAACACTGGTTCCCAGCGACGGGTCCTTGGGCGGACCGGCGGGAATGGTGCTGTGGCGAAAGCTGTTTGACGAAGGCGAAATCCTGACCATCTGCGTCCTGCCGCCCTGGCGGGGCAAGGGGCTGGGAGAGCGGTTGTTGCGGGCTGCCCTGGCGCAGATGCAGGAGGGGGGCGTTACAAGGCTTTTCCTGGAAGCCGCCGAAACCAATACGGAAGCCCTGGCGCTTTATGCCAAGCTGGGATTTCGTCAGATTTCCCGGCGAAAGAACTATTATCGAGATGTCGATGCGCTGATTCTGGAATGTCATCCCCAATCAGAAGCGGTGGGGAAGTAGCCTACTCCGCCTTTTTGTGGCGCAGCTTGACGATCTCGGCGGCCATTTCCTCGGCCAGGGCCTGAAGCTGCGCCCGTTCCCGCCGCTCGATATCGGCATGTTCACGGCTGGTGAAGCCCAATTTGGCCCGCAAGGCCCGCAGCATGGCCGATGAGCGACGGAATTC
>DUZC01000175.1 GCA_013349735.1 Rhodospirillaceae bacterium | reverse complement strand
CGCAGGGACGTCACCGCATCCGTTAGACCGGCCTCGACCGCTGGGGGGATTTCCTCATCCGGGAAATCGATCAGAGCTTCCAGATGACCCATGGCCCGCACCAGTCTTTGACGCCATGCACCCACCAGGGCGGCGAGAGCGCCCCCTGCCTGGGCCAATGCCCGTTGCCTTTGGTGTTCCGTATCCGCATTGACCAGATCCAGCAGGGCCTCGGCCTGGGTCAGATCAAGCTTGCCTGTCAGGACGGCGCGGCGGGTGAAGTCCCCCGGTCCCGCCGGAACTGCGCCCAGATGCTGAAAAGCCCTGGTCATGGACAACATCAGCGCCCGTCCACCGTGACCATGAAATTCGGCCAGGTCTTCCCCGGTTTCACTATGGGGGCCGGGAAACCACAGGACCAGTCCCTGGTCCATCACCAGTCCGGTTTCATCCCGAAAAGTCCTGAGCCTGGCGGTTCGCGGGCTGGGAAGCACGCCACTGATGGATTGAACAATGGGTCCGGCCAGTGGGCCGGATACGCGCCACACGGCGATACCGGCGCGGCCACGGCCGCTAGAAAGGGCGAAAATAGTCGAGCCGGTCACCGCAGCATCAGGCGGGGAACACGCCCGCCCTTGATCAGATGGGTGCTGACGATCTCTTCCACATCCTGTTCCGTCTTGGGGGAGTACCAGATGCCCTCTGGGTAAACCACCACCACCGGCCCCTGGTCACAGCGCGACAGGCAACCCGATTTGGTGACACAGACATCGCCTTTAAGTCCCGCCTGGGCTGCCTTGGCTTTCAGCCAGTCCCGGATCTGTTCGCCATTGCGGGCGGCACACGACCCGAAGGGATGGTCATTGGGACGACGGTTGGTACAGACAAACAGGTGCATCCGGAAAAACGGCGCCGGGTCGCCCGATAGCTTGCTCATGAAAACCTTAGGGGTAAGAGATCAGGATTCCGTGCCTTTGGGGGCGAACTGGGACCAGAACATCTTTTGCAGTTGTTCCATGCCCTGGACCTGCGCCGGCAACCAGGCCCGGAACAATGCTTCAGGCTCCATGGCCGCCAATGTCGCTTTCATCCGGTCTTCAATCTGGGTCATCATCGCTTCCTGCAAATGAGACACATCGGGAAGGCCCAGAAACTTGCGCGCCTCATCGGGTGTGCAATCCACATCAACAGTGATTTTCATGTTCCCCCCGCCTTGACTTTCTTGACTGTAAGAATGACCTATAAGCCCTTATAAGCTCTCAATGCAACGCCTTCCATATGGCCATACCACCAGACCCAGCATATGGGGCCTCTCCGGGGACGGATCGACCCCCGGCCAAGCTGATGGTTACCCGTGACGGACACCCCGTCTTTGGATACTCTGCCACCGTTCCCTGAACTTCCTTGAGACCCGATCATGCCGCAAGTTTCCCTGAATTCTCCCGCCGGACCGTTGGCCATTGCCGAGGAAGACGGGGCCATTGTCTCGGTGGATTGGGGCTGGCCTGCTACCGAGCAGGAAACCCCCCTGCTGGTGCGGGCCCGAGACCAGTTGCT
>DUZC01000161.1 GCA_013349735.1 Rhodospirillaceae bacterium | reverse complement strand
GGTCGCGGACAGACTGGCTGAATTGCCCTGGCGGGCGGTACGGACGTCGTCCCGTCCGGACCAGCAGGGCTTGTTGTTGGCGATCGATAAGGATTTTCCCGAAGGGAAGCAGAACGGATGATTCGTGTCTTGGTCTTTGTCTCGACTCTGGCGCTGCTGATCTTCGGTTCAGTTTGGCTGGCTGACCGGCCGGGCGCGGTGGCCGTAGAGTGGCTGGGTTGGCGATTGCAAACCAGTGTGCCGGTGCTTTTGCTGCTTCTGTTGCTTGCGGCAGGGTTGCTGACCGCGGGTCTGCGGTTTTTTGCCTTTGCGGCGGGATGGCCTGGCCGCTGGGCGGATGGGCGCCGCGAAAGCCGCCAGAGGCGGGGCTATTTGGCCTTGACGGACGGTCTTGCCGCTGCGGCCTCGGGTGATGCCAAACAGGCGCGCCAATTGGCGGAAAAGGCCGAAAAACTACTTGGTGATCCTGGCTTAACCGGTTTTCTGTCGGCGCAGGCCGCGCATTTGTCCGGTAATTCCCAGTCCGCTCAGGATCATTTTCAGCGCTTGCTGCAGCGGCCTCAAACGGCTGCCATCGGACTACGCGGTCTGCTGGATGCGGCCGTTCAGGCCGGAGACCTTACCAAGATCGTCGATCTCGCCGGTCAGGCGCGGGCGATCAGACCGGACGATCCCTGGCTGGCGGAAACTTTGTTCACCGCTTTCGTCAAATTGGGGCGCTGGACAGAAGCCGAAAGCCTTTTGGCAGATGTCCAGCGGCGAAAGGCGATGCCGGTTGCGAGCCTGAATCGACGCCGGGCGTTGGTGCTGACTGAACGGGCGGGCGCTGCTGACCCGCAGACGGCCATCGGCCTGGCCCGCAAGGCGCTTTCCGCTGACCCCAGCTGCACGGCGGCGGCCCTGCGCCTGGCTGATCTTTATCGCAATAGCGGTGCCCTCGCGAAAGCGGCGACGATCTTGGAAAAAGCCTGGCGGTCCGGTCCGGCCACGGCGCTGGCCGACTCTTATGGCAATTTGCACCCCGATGAAGAACCGCTGGCACGGGTTCGCCGCCTGGAAAAGCTGGTGGCCAGCCACCCCGATCATGTCTTGTCCCATCTCGCCGTTGCACAGGCCTGCCTGAAGGCGCAGTTATGGGGCCAGGCCCGCAAACATCTGCTGGCGGCTGTCGCCCAGCAACCGGTGTCGGGAACCTTCCGCCTCCTGGCTGAATTGGAAAAGGCCGAATATAAGGATCAGGTTGCGGCGCAAGCCTGGCTGGTCAAGGCCGCCGAGGCCCCCGCCGATCCGGTTTGGACCTGCGCCAATTGCGGGGTTAAAGCGCCGGTTTGGACATTGCTTTGCCCAGGATGCCAAACGCCGGATAGTCTTAACTTGGTCTAGGCGTCGCGATGCTTGCACCTTTTTTGGAACCGCGTTAGTTTCCCCGCCTCGAAAACGATCGGCCGAAATAGCTCAGTGGTAGAGCAACTGATTCGTAATCAGTAGGTCCGCGGTTCAAATCCGCGTTTCGGCACCAGTTAAAACAAGGGGTTAGGTAGCTTCGGCACCT
>DUZC01000177.1 GCA_013349735.1 Rhodospirillaceae bacterium | reverse complement strand
CCCCGGGCGCCCAATCCAGACCAGCCGGCCCAGCCGTGCATCGGGAAAGTTATTCTCGGCCCGAAACCGCGAACTCCAAGCGGTGATGCCATAGACATCGTCTTCGCTGATGACGCCCGACCAGTCGATCAAATCATTGATGATGGCGTAATTGACCCGTGCCGGCAGCTCCAAGACCTGTTTTTGCCAGCGCGATAAAACCTCCCGCATCGGGAAATCGCCAACCGTCCTATTTAGGACAACGTGCAGATCGTCCAGGGGCAAAGTGGTGTATCGGCTAATAAGGGCCACGCTTTTTCCTCGGCGGTAAGATAGATAACCTACCACTTATCTATAATAACGGTATTCTAAAACGGTTCAACGGCCAAGCCAAACCAATGGGCAAGGTTTAGAGATAAAACGCCGGATTTGCCGGCGCATCTGCAACTGCACAGCGGATTTCACATTGAACCAACCCGGCAAAGTCATCAGCGGCTGGGCCGGTTACAGGCGCGCCAATAGACCTAAAGAATGTGGCGTTTGGCAAAGAAGGTTTTGGCAGCGTTTGGCATGGGAATATCGGGTAAGACCAATTGCCAGGCTTCCGCAGGCGTGGAAGCATGAAATGAACGCTCGGCCCGCAATGCGGTAAACATGTCGCTTAACAGATTAATGCCAGCGCCTGCACGCCCGATCAGGGCCATCTTGCCCAATTTTCCGGCGGGCACATCATGGCCTTGCCGGGTCTGTGCGCTCCATTCAATGATTTCGCGAACATCCGCTTCGGAGATCAATCCGGACCATTCGGTTAGATCATTAATCACGCTGTAATTGATGCGTTCCGGTTTTTGCAGGACGATTTTCTGCCAGCCGGACAATAGATCGCGCATGCCCAATGTGCCGATTGAACGGGTGAGCACAATGCGCTCCTCATCGAGCGCCAAAGATAAGAACCGGCTCAGCAGCGGCATGTAAATCCCTTAGCTTCAAATCGAATAATCGGCGTTAAACCGGCTGCAACTGCAAGATACCAATGGATGCTTATATAGACCTTGGTTGAACTCAAAACAGCCACCACTTCTTAAAAAAAGCATTGGCTTCACGCGGCATCGGAATTCCCGGCATGACCAATGCCCAGGCTTCTTCGGCCGTGGCGGCGTCGAATGACGGTTCCGGCCGGATTTTGTTGAACATATCGCTCAGCAAATCGATGCCTGCACCGGCACGCCCGATCCATGCCATCCGTCCCAATTTTTCGGACGGAACTTGAAAGTCATTATGAACCCGCACGCTCCATTTGAACATGCTTCGAACATCAGATTCCAAAATAATCCCAGACCAGGCGGTTATATCGCTGATGACCGCATAGGTAACCCGTTCAGGTTGGGCGAGAACTGCTTTTTGCCAGCCAGCAAATAAATCCTTTACCGGCTGGCTGCCGATTGAGCGGTTAAGGATGACCTGCTGGTCGTCCAAGACTAAAGATTTGGTTCGGCTGGTGAATAACATGGATCACGTATTAATGTGGAAACAGGTGATCAGACAATACGTAGACTTACGCATAGTATATTCGGCATAGCCTCAACTAAAATGAAGCGTTGTCAGGGGCGTAACCCTAAAAATAGTCAATCGTGTTCGCTCAGATATCAGCGGCGGGGCAAAATATCTCTTGATAATTATCCATGGACAGCGATTG
>DUZC01000286.1 GCA_013349735.1 Rhodospirillaceae bacterium | reverse complement strand
GACAAGGGGAGAATCGCCCTTGTAGTTTTCCCACAATCCCCATATTATGTTGCAGTGCAATAATTGGAGTGCCCGCCATGCTAAGGGAATGGATTAAAAACATCCCCACCGCATTGCTTGAAAAAATCTATGCAGCCGGAAGTGCCAGGGGATTATTTATCTGGCGTCTGGCTGTGGATGAATTGGAGCACAGGCGAAAGATTGCTGCGTAGCTGCGCAACTTTTGATTCTATTATTTTGGAAGATAGGGCTCATACTTCTTGTCATCACCAAGTATGTGCTTCATCAGCCAGGAATAGAGGATCTCATGAAGATAGGCCGCCTCTAAGGCCCGGCCATGTTCCACATCGCTTTTCAGCTTGAAGACCAGGTCATTCATCTGGTCATGCAGTTCTTTATGGGCCCGCCAGTCCGGATAGCCGCATAGTCGCAGCGCGCGTTCCTCTTCACTGAAATGCAGCAGGACAAATTCTTCCAGACGCGACATGACCTCGATGATTTCGGCGGAGCATTCGGATTTCCCCATCAGGGGGATCAGGGCGTTCAGGCACTCAATGATGATCTTGTGGTGGCCATCGAAGACGTCCGATCCCACCGACATGCTCTCATCCCATTCCACGAAATCCATGACTTACTCCGAGTTTCGACACACCGCTCAAGGGGTGTCACGCTTCCATCAATGCCCGCAAATGGGCCGCCACGCAGGCGGCCAGGGCGCGGGGATCATATCCGCCCTCCAGCAATGAGACGACACGACGTTGGCAGCATGTCCGGGCTACATCCAGCAACTGGTTGGTCACCCAGGTGAAATCGCTGACCTGAAGGCGGAAATGGGCCATCGGATCGGCGGCATGGGCATCAAAGCCGGCCGAGATGATCAGGACATCGGGTGCAAAATCCCGTAACGCCGGAAGAATGGTGTTGGTATAGGCCTCGCGGAAGGCTTCGGACCCGGTGCCGGGCGGCATGGGGACGTTGACGATCCTGGCGCCACCCTCCGATCCGGTCTCGTGGCTGAAGCCAGTATAGGGAAAGGTCTCGGACTGATGGGTCGAGGCATAGAACATGCCCGCTTCATTCCACAGGATATTCTGCGTCCCATTGCCGTGATGAACATCGAAATCAACCACGGCAACCCGTTGGGCACCATGCCCGTCACGGGCATGGAGCGCGGCGATGGCGGCATTGGAGAACAGGCAGAAACCCCCGGCCTGTTCGCGCTCCGCATGATGTCCCGGCGGCCTGACCGCACAAAAGACATTGCGGATGCGGCCGGTCATGACCTCGTCGATGGCGTAACAGGCAGCCCCCGCCGACCGCAAGATGGCCTCACCCGAAGTGCTTGACAGGATGGTGTCCGAATCCAGCTCAATATAGCAGCCCTCGGCCGGTACCGATCCCAGAATCCGGTCGATATGGGCCTGGGAATGGGCGCGCAAGAGCTGCTCCCGAGTGGCGGGCGGCGCGTCACCTCGGGCCAGATAGATGAAATCCTCGTGTTCCAGCATGTGCAGGATCGCCGCCAGACGTTCGGCGGTTTCTGGATGGAATTCACCCGTGTCATGCCTGAGACAGGCTGGGTGGGAAAGCAGAAGCGTGGTCATGGGACGTTTCTTTATTATAACATTTCGCCGTGGGCGTTCTTAAGTCTTTGGATATCCCATAAGCGCGCCAAAGGCCAGCTTCCTTGCGTTGGCAACCGGTT
>DUZC01000164.1 GCA_013349735.1 Rhodospirillaceae bacterium | reverse complement strand
AACCAGACTGGCCGCCGAGACCGGTCCGGGGATCGGCTGGTGACCGTCGAGCCAGATCCATCCGTCGATGACCCGAAAGGTTCGCCCAAGATGTTGATTTGCGGCATCAAGGACCGCTTGCAATTGCGCGCGCGCCACCGCTGATTCCGCAGAAAAGGGCATTGGCCCCAGTTTTCCTTGCAGGCTAAGCTTGTTTTCAGGCCTTAGACGGGCCGCAAGCACGATATGGCGGTAGGTAAAGCGAAAAGAAAAACCCGAGCGCTCGGCCTTCGCCAACTGGTCCTGGAGCTCGGGCGAGCTCATCAGAAAATCCCACGGCAGACGAAGCTTGCCGATTACCAAACCGAATTCCATGCGACCCACTCTTTACCCGATGATCACAGCGCAGATTAAAGCTAATATGGATGCCAGAGCGACGATCCGGTCGCCATAAGTTTAAGGAGCCCGGCGTGGAAGCGGAAGAATTTTCATTGGCGCGATCTCTTTACATGCCCATTCATCCCGAGGGCTGGCGTTTTATCCCCTTCTTTGGCCTGGCCACGCTGGTGTTTTTCTGGCTCTGGACCCCTTTGGGCTGGCTCGGCGTGCTGCTGACCCTGTGGTGTGCTTTTTTCTTCCGCAATCCGCCGCGCGTAACGCCAGAAACCCCCGGCTTGGTGATCAGTCCGGCGGATGGCGTGGTGCAGATGGTTATGCAAGCGCCGCCACCACCGGAACTGGATATGGGGGATGACCCGCTGACCCGCATTTCCATTTTCATGAATGTTTTTAATGTTCACGTAAACCGAGCCCCCATTGCCGGCCAAGTTCTTCAGCGCTGCTATACGGCTGGCGCTTTTTTTAATGCCTCGCTTGAAAAAGCCAGCGCCTTCAATGAGCGCATGGCGGTCTGCCTGGGCCTAGCGGATGGCCGCAAGCTTGCCTTTGTGCAAATCGCCGGCCTGGTGGCCCGCCGCATTCTCTGTGAACTGACCCAAGGACAGATGGTTTCCACCGGCGAGATTTTTGGCCTGATCCGCTTTGGCAGCCGGGTCGATGTTTATCTGCCCCCGGGCGTTGCGGCGCAGGTTCTGGTCGGTCAAACCATGATTGCCGGTGAAACGGTTCTGGCCGTCCTGGATGAGGGCCGGGATGGAGGAGAAGCCTCTTGATGTTCCGTCGCAACCGGCCAAACCGGATCAACGGCTTGTCGTTGAACAAGCTGTTGCCCAATATCTTGACCATGTTGGCTTTATGTGCGGGACTTACTTCGATCCGCTTTGGTCTGCATGGCAAATGGGAGTCCGCCGTCTTCTCGATTTTGCTGGCGGGGGTCCTGGACGGTTTAGATGGCCGGATTGCCCGATTGTTGAACGGCACCAGCAAATTCGGGGCCGAACTGGACTCGCTTTCCGACTTTGTCAGTTTTGGCGTGGCTCCCGCCATGCTGCTCTATTTCTGGACCATGCAGGCCGCTGGTGGGCTGGGTTGGGCCTTGGTTCTTCTCTTTTCCGTTTGCTGCGCCCTGCGACTGGCACGCTTCAACACCATGTTGGGCCAACCTGATTTGCCGGCCTGGGCCTATAATTTTTTCACCGGGGTCCCGGCGCCGGCGGCGGCCGGGTTGGTTTTGATTCCTATGATGCTGAGCTTTCAGCTGGGTGCCGACAGTCTGTTTGCCAGTTGGCTGCTCAATGCGGTGATGTTGGTTTTGGTCTCTTTCCTGATGGTCAGCAAGATCCCGACCTTTTCCGGGAAAAGATCCCGCATTCCG
>DUZC01000217.1 GCA_013349735.1 Rhodospirillaceae bacterium | reverse complement strand
AGGGTCGGCGTTGCGTTCTCGATGTTCGGCAAATGATCGGCGAAATCGAGCGAAGGCGAGGGCGGCGGCGGAGCGGCGGGCTCAGCCGCCGCCGGCATCAAGGGCTGGGCATCCTCTGCCAGAGCAAAAGAGGGCGCAGCCGGCGGCACAGGCTTTGGCAGGCCCTCGCTGCCGGAACTTTCCGGTCCAACCTGGTCAGAGAATTCGAAACCGTTCCCCATGCCTGCCTTTCCCAAAACCGGGCTATTCTAATTTTACCGGCCATAATCGGCAACCGGCGCCCAGCACGAATTCTCCTAAAAAAAAAGGCGGAGCCCGAACAGCCCCGCCCTGCATTTTTCGGGTTTTGTCGGCCTTATGTCACTGCACCACCCAAAGCAGCACACAATAATTGGCGGCGGTACCTGTACCCGCCGAGGTGCCCGCACTCAGGCCGTAGGTTGTCGAGGAACCGCTGCAGGCCGCGCCTTTGCAGCAGTTCGTGGTATCACTGGCGGTGCCTGCCAGAATTTGCCCGGAACCTGGTGAACCGTCATCATATTTCTGATCGATCGATTGGGCATCGGCCGTGCGCACCGCAGTCAACGGCGCACCGGTGGGCGTCGCAGAGCGCTGGATGCGGATCATCTTGGCGGTGATCGCGTTACTGCTCCAGTTCATATCGCCAAACCACAGCACCGTTCCCGGTAACTTACCTTGGTACGCATAGGGCGCAGTCTGTTCAACACCGGCCAAAAGGCTGGCCAGCTGGACCTGATACCAGACATATTCCATCTCGCTGTCGACCGCCGCGCCATCGGTGATGAACGTGCCAGAGCTTGCCTTGTCGCCGACGATCCCGTCCTCATTGCCGTCCCAGGTCGTCGTACTGGTCAAAATAGAGCTGGCGCTAAAGTCACCCGGATAATAGCCATATTTGTCCGTAAAGGTGTTGACAGCCGCTTTGACCGAGTCGATCTGCGCCACCTGCATCTTGATACGGCCGTTATTTACGATCTCCTGCCCCTTCAAAATGCCGCCGACAATCAAGCCGATGATCACCAGGACAATAGACATTTCCACCAGGGTAAACCCCTGCTGATCGCTGGGACGTCTATCCCTTTGAAAAAAACGTCTGACAACCCCGAACATTCGCGGCTCCTGTTTGGGAAGGGTAAATTCTCTCTTCGTCACCTTATCAATATATAATAAACTTCGTCTCGGCAAAGGTCAAAATTCATCAAAGATTATCGAATAATGTTTGCCGCATTCTGCAAATCGTTCGCACCACCTTACCCTCCGATGAAGTCGGGCCAACTGTTTTTCTTAATCTATCTCAATCAAGGATCCAATTGGCTTGCCACCGCCCCTGAATCCGGAAAAACCTCCTAATGGCGGCTTTCTGGTCCGTCTGATCGCAAGGTTGCTCCTCAGCCGCCCTCTGCTTCGGCGGCTGAGCGATCCGCTGTCCCGCGCCGCCTTAGCCTCAATCGCCCGGCAAATCGGGCAATCGGACCCTGTTTGGGAGGCTAAGGGCCAAGGTCATCCGCTGCCCCCCCCGGCACCGACCATAGCCGAACGCTATTCGCAGGCATTAGAGCTTGCCCGCCAGGCCGGCGGCAGCAGAAAAGCCCTGCAAGTGCTGAATCAATGCCTCAAAGCAGTTCCTGATGACATCAGCTGCCTGCATGCCGCCAGTCTTTTACAGTTCGTGCTTAAGAATTTACGGGAAGCGGAGCGTCTGGGTCGACAGGCCGTGAGCCTGGCACCGCAGGTGCCG
>DUZC01000210.1 GCA_013349735.1 Rhodospirillaceae bacterium | reverse complement strand
CCCATGTCGGTGAAATCGGACAGGCCCATGCGGCCGGGTTCGTGAACCTGCCGGAAAATTACCTCCTGATCCGGGCCGTGAACCGCCCGCCAGCTGCGGATGCGTCGTTCCATCGTCCGACGCACACCCTCCCCGAGATCCGGGTGCCGTCGAAGGATCTCCCCGAAGATGGCAATGGGCCGCATGCCAGGGGCGGCCTTCATTATCGGAACGATCTCGCTGTCCCACACGGCAATCAGCGGATCCGGACGCCGGCTCTCGCGTGGAATCTTCTTCTGGGAGGGGAGCCGTCGGTCTTTCTCAAGGCGATAGCCGGTCGATGTGCTGAACCCGGACTTGGCCGCCGAAATCAGCGGCATGTCTGTCTGACGGAACTTCATATAATACCGGCCGCCGCTTGAAGTGACTCGATAGTGCTGCGGGGTATTCCCAAAAACGTCCAGGCGTGATTCATTGGTTCAACCAGATATGGGAGGAGCCATGAACCCTGGCCTCAAGATATCGGAGAAGTTGACGGCGTCGGAACTTCGCGCCTGGGCTCGACATTGCAGGAGTGGTCGGGCAGCGGCGCGGGCCTATGCCATCGCTAATGCGCTTGACGGGTTGAGCCGAGCTGAAGCTGCACGACTGGCCGGAATGGAGCGCCAGGCGCTTCGTGATGCGGTGGTCCGCTACAATGTCGAAGGCGTCGATGGTTTATTTGACCGTCCCAAAGGGCATCGACCGGAATGGCTGACAGAGGCCGAGCAAGCGGCACTGGCGGCCGTGGTGTTCAAAGGACCGAAGCCGGAGACCGACGGTGTTTGCACTTGGACTTGCGAAGCATTGGCGATTTGGATTTCGGAACGGTTCGGCAAGACCATCTACCCCGATAGCGTGGGCCGGGTCCTTCGCCGCAACGGTCTGTCGCACCAGAAGGCCCGTCCGTTTCACCCCAAAACCGACCCCAAAGCGCAGGAGCGCTTTCAAAAAAAGGGCTGCGCGACGCTCTGAGGACTGCAGCCGAGGCGCATCCGGGCAAACGCATCCGTCTGTTTTTCCAGGATGAAGCCCGGGTCGGGCAAAAAGGACGCACCTGTCATCGCTGGTGGATAAAGGGGCAGCGTCCGCCAGGCCTGTGCGATCGCCGCTTCGACTGGACCTATATTTTCGCCGCCGTCGAACCGGCCACCGGCGCAGAATTCGCGCTCATCTTGCCGACGGTATCCACGGTAACAATGAACCTGTTCCTGACTGACTTCGCCAAGACCTTGGGCCCGGACGAACACGTCGTGATGGTCCTCGACGGCGCAGGATGGCATGGCAGCACCGCCATGACAGTCCCCGATAACATCACACTGGTGCCGCTGCCGCCATATTCTCCGGAATGCAACCCCGTCGAGCGCATTTGGCTTTATCTTCGGGAAAGATCCCTGTCCCTCCAACTTTGGTCAGACCAAGCCGAAATCGTCCAGGCATGTTGCGATGCCTGGAACGCGCTCGCCGCAGACATCGGCCGCATCACAAGCCTCTGCCTGTATCCATGGATCAAAGAAGTCATTTCATAGGACGGATGGTATGAAGCCCATGGCCACCACATAGGTTTCCGCCGATTCGGCGCGGCTGGCCGCCGGCTTGGCGTGGCGCACCGAGGAGAAGTGGCGTTTCAGCTGGTCGAGGACGCTTTTCTCGGTGCCGCCCTTGAACACCTTGGCGATGAAGCAGCCGCCGGGTGCCAGCACCTCAAGGGCGAAGTCGAGCGCGGTCTCGCACAGATGGATGATCCGCATATGGTC
>DUZC01000169.1 GCA_013349735.1 Rhodospirillaceae bacterium | reverse complement strand
CCAGATCGCCGATATGCTTCGCAACATCGGATCCACCGAAGGACGACAAAAATTTTCCGGCGGATTCTTGTTCAACCGGATAACTTTCTCTGTGCCTTTATTTTCAACCACCATATGAAAGTCACCCGGAGCAATATAAATTCGGTTGCTTCGAACCACTTCGCCCTCTTTGCCTTCCGCAGCCTCCCAACCGCTGATCCGCGAAATATGCTCGGCCAGAATGGTGGTAAAAGTCGCCGGCATATGCTGGGTAATGAAGATGGGCTGGCGCAGCGAGCCTGCTTTCAGGGCTCCTAAAACGGTAAACAGGGCCTGCGGCCCGCCGGTCGAGGAGCCGATAGCAATCACTTCCGGCGTTTCACTGGCCGCGGTGCGCAAGGAAATAGGCGCCGCCACGGGACGAGCAGCCGGGGTCGGCGCCACCGGATGATGGGCCGGCGAGGACGCTGCGGCGCCGGCGCTGGAAACGGCGGTGGGCAGCGGCGCCGGGGCCGGCGCGCCGGGCCGGCGCGGCCGACGCCGTCTGGCCGCGGCCAGGGCACGCACTTTAGACAGAAGGTCGCGCTTGAAGTCATTGGTCCCGCCACTGACCCCGGCGATCTCCCGTGACGAGGTCGGCTTGGGAATATAATCCGCAGCGCCGGCTTCCATGGCGCGCAGGGAAATGTCCGCATTTTTCAGGGTCAGGGTCGAGGCCATGATAATCTGCAGATCTGGATCGGCCTTCAGCAACTGGGGCAAAGCCGTCAGCCCATCCATCACCGGCATTTCAATATCCAGGACCACTACTTCCACGGCATGGCGCTCAAGCGCCGACAAAGCCATCTGGCCATTGCCCACCGAGGCAACCACGGAAAATCCGGGATCCTCTTCCAGCATGCGGGTGATCAGACCGCGGACAACCGCGGAATCATCCACCACCATGACCCTGACCGGATCAGCTGACGCGCCGACGCCGGGACGGGGTATGCTGGGTTCAAATGCCATTTTCATACCACCGTTCAGAGCAAGCCAACTTGCGTGAATTTCGCCTGCAGGATTTCGCTGTCAAAGGGCTTCATAATATATTCATTGGCGCCGGCAATGATGGCTTCCTGAATATGCTCGATATCATTTTCGGTGGTGCAAAAGACGACGATCGGTTGGTCGCCGCCCGGAAGCTTGCGCAATTCCCGTAAAAAATCGATGCCGCTCATGACCGGCATATTCCAGTCAAGCAGGACCGCATCGGGCATATCCTTTTTGCAAAGGTCGAATGCCACCTGGCCATCCTCGGCTTCCTCGGTGCGGAAACCAAGTTCCTGAAGAATTTTTTTGGCCACCATCCGGATGACCTTGGAATCATCCACTATCAAGCAGGACTTCATGCCACCCTTCGCTTTCAGTCGACAAAGGACCCTGCGGTCCTTGCCAATCTTTTATTCGCTGTCTCAGCTGGCCTCAGACTTGGTGAAATCCAAAAGCCTGGGGACATCGAGGATAACCAACAATGTATTTTCAAGGCGATAAATGCCGCTGCTGAACTCCCGCCATAAAGGGTCGATGGTCGGCGGATTGGGTTCAAATTTGGCTGCCGGCAGACTCAGGACCTCGCCGACCGAATCGACCCGAAGGCTGTACAACTCGCCGCGCATATCGACCACCACGCTCATTCCGTCGCCTTCGGTGGTGCCGCGCTTTGGCAAGCGAAGACGGGTGCGGACGTCGATGGCCGTAACGATCCGGCCCCGCAAATTGAGCGAACCGGCAACCTCGGGCGGGGCCAGGGGAATCCGCGTGATTTTCTGGGGGCCCAGGACGTCTTGC
>DUZC01000155.1 GCA_013349735.1 Rhodospirillaceae bacterium | reverse complement strand
CATAGCCTTTCCACGTCTGAACCCAACAGACCTGTATCGACTTACACCGAGATCATGTCCTATGCCAACCCAGGTTGCTGGGGTTTCTGTAAACACCCGACCCTTCATTCCTGGAATGCAGCCACCCATCATTTCTGCGTCGGTACGACATAAAGTCGGTGTTCATTACGGACCTGGCATCCTGGCGGCATGGCTGGCTTGGTCCACGGTAATGCCATCGACGTGATCCCTGGTAGGGAGATCCGCTGAACAGGGTGGAATCCAATCGGGATGTTGCCACAGGATGCCGTCCAGGCAGGCAAACGACTCCCGCTCCATTCCGTCTCCACGATGCCTATGCTGGCGAAAGGGGGTGCCACTGTGGAAGATCTGACGGACCCGTTTGTCATGCGTGGTGGGCCAGTGGGCAACTCAATGCTTATCCGTGTCGCTTCGAAATTGGGGCGGCTAGAGCGTTTCTTGCGCGATGTCCAATGGGGATTCCCCAATACATCTGTTGGGTGCTGCCCATGGTGCGGTCAGCACTGGCGGGACGATCATGCCGAAAACTGTGTGTTGGCGGAAACGTTACGCGCTTCGGGTCCGATCGAGAATGTCGGCACAGCCGTCTTGGAGGCCAGGGATCTGGTCGCCCAGCAGCAGCGGACGATAGCGATGTATCTTGACGGGATCCAGCGGGAACTGGATGACAGCCAGGCGGTCCTTAGCCGACTTCATGAAACGATCGACCGGTTGTAACCATGAGCCATCCGGGCCGGGAACAGTGGCGTTCAGCCATGGACGGCATTCGGCTTGAGGATCTTCAGGCGGAAATTATCCGGCAGCGGCTGAACCTGCACCCCGCGATGAATGCATCACATCAACCCCAAGCCGATGGATGGGGTTTGTGGACGGCGGGTGGGGTCTGTGCAGCGCTTATGGATCTGGGAATAGAGCCGCTGGCTTTCTGCCAGGGCTTCGGTATTGTCGGCCTGGATGCATGGCTGGGTCACGGTTTGTCCCAGGCACCGATCCCGCAAGAACAGCAAGCCCCTGTCACTGAATGGATGGAAGATCGTGGTTGGCGCCGCCCCCGGACCTGGCGGGGAATCTGTCGGGTCTGTACCACCATGGGAATAGAAGAATCGATGGTTCCCGGCATGCTCGGCCTGTCGTGGCCCGATGAATGGAAGAGCAACGTGCCGCCGGAAGAATGGGACCACATCGATCACCACCTGCGTTCAATGGGATGGTCTGGGCCTTGATCTGCCTTTCCATTCCCTTCATGACCCCTGCCCCGATGGGAAGGGCCCGAGCCTGATCTTCCAGGGACAGACGGCCGAGGCCATGCCTCGGCCGTCCCATCTTTGCCTGCCCCGCTTGGGTCCCAGACCGTCGCCCTCACAAATGGGGGGCGGCGGTCTGGGGCACATGCGGGGTGGGCATTACCGGGAACACCATCTACCCAACGAAATCGTCGCGAACGTCGTTACAAGGCAGGCATCTGGTGTGACGTCAGTCACGCGAAGCTGGCCCTAGGGGTCAAAAGGCCTGCAGCCAAGGCGAAACCGAAAGCGAAGGCCGCACCAACTTAGGGCCAGAACTCATAAGTGGGACAAGGCGAATCATCACTTACGAACACGATTCGACATGGAATGTCCTAGAAAGAACACGAAAGTCAGACAGGCTCTATACAGACTGCTACCCAAAAATACCGGGAAATTGCAGCACTTACGAACAAGAAGGCGAAAGATGAGGGGCCATATGGGTCAGCACTTACGGAAAAGCAAAAGGCCCGAAACCTAGTGGTGACGGGCCTTTTTGGTGGAGCGGGCGACCAGGATTGAACTGGCGACATTCAGCTTGGGAAGCC
>DUZC01000181.1 GCA_013349735.1 Rhodospirillaceae bacterium | reverse complement strand
GGGTTCCCCGGTCTTGTCCTGGCCATTCTGGGTGCCCCTGACCCCCATCTGATCGAGAGCGACGGTCGCAAGGCGACGTTCCTTCGCGAAGTCGCCCGGATCACTGAGACAAAAATCACACTCCATGTGGCCCGTATTGAAAACGTGCCACCCCTGCTGGCCGATGTGGTCAGCGCCAGAGCCTTGGCTCCCTTGATTAAATTGCTGCCTTGGGCGAAACGGCACATGGCCCCCGGTGCCATTGGACTCTTTCCTAAGGGAAAAGGCGTCGAAGACGAATTGACCGCAGTCTCGAAAGAAGGGAATATCCGGTTTGAGCGGGTGCCGTCCCTGACCGATCCCGTTGCATCCATCGTCGTCTATCGAGAGGTTGATCGTGGCTGAAGTGCTTTCCCCGCGAATCATTGCCATTGCCAATCAGAAGGGTGGGGTCGGCAAGACCACCACCGCCATCAATCTGGCGACCGCCATTGCGGCAACCCACAAAACCGTGCTGGTGATCGATCTTGATCCCCAGGGAAATGCCAGTACCGGGTTGGGTATCGACCGCTCCATGCGAGAGGTCAATTCCTACCATGTGCTGATTGGCGAAGCCCCATTGGCAAGTGCCGTCCAGGGGACCGGAATTCCCGGCTTGTCGCTGGTGCCTTCGGGCATGGATCTGTCCGGTGCCGATGTGGAACTGGTGGATATGGATCGTCGGGAATGGCGGCTGGCTGACGCGCTCAAATCCGTGTCTGGCTATGATTATGTGCTGATCGACTGCCCGCCCTCGCTGACCCTGCTGACGGTGAATGCCCTGGTGGCGGCCCATGCAGTAATGGTGCCCCTGCAATGCGAGTTCTTTGCCCTTGAAGGTGTCACCCATCTGGTCTCGACCATTGAACGGGTGCGCCAGTCTTTGAATCCGGGCCTGGAATTGCAGGGAATCGTCCTGACCATGTTCGACACCCGCAATAATCTCTCTGATATGGTTGCCGCCGATGTGCGCGGTTTCTTTGGTGACAAGGTGTATA
The DNA here is from genome assembly GCA_013349735.1 of Rhodospirillaceae bacterium. Lineage (GTDB taxonomy): Bacteria > Pseudomonadota > Alphaproteobacteria > Rhodospirillales > Magnetospirillaceae > DUZF01. The sequence goes on along the minus strand of DUZC01000181.1, from coordinate 839 downwards.
AAACAGTGATTCCCCGTAATGTCCGTATTTCCGAGGCCCCGTCACACGGCAAGCCTGTCCTGCTGTACGATGTCAAAAGCTCTGGCGCCGAGGCCTATATCCATCTGGCCAGCGAAGTGCTGAAGCGCGAGCGCGATCTGCGCGCCGAAAAGGGCGCTGCGTGATCTGATGGCTGACGATAAGCGCAAAAATCTGGGCCGCGGCCTGTCTGCCCTGCTGGGCGAGGCCGGTCTGGCTCCTGCTCCCAAGAATGCCGACCCCGTTGCCCCAGTGGAATCCACAGGCGGTAAGGCCATTCCGGTTCTTCCCATCTCGGCCCTGACCCCGTCTCGGTATCAGCCGCGTCGGCAGTTCGATGAGCAGTCGCTGGCCGAACTGGCCGATTCCATGCGGACCAAGGGGGTGCTGCAGCCCATTCTGGTGCGGGTGCATCCCACCGAGGTGGGGCTTTATGAAATCATCGCCGGTGAACGCCGCTGGCGGGCGGCCCAGCGGGCACAGCTGCATGAAATCCCGGTCCTGATTCGCGAGTTGACCGATCAGGAAGCGGCTGAGATCGCCCTGGTCGAAAACCTGCAGCGCCGCGACCTGTCCCCCCTGGAAGAAGCCGAAGGCTATCGTCGGCTGATCGAAGAATTCAAGCATACCCAGGAGGAGCTCTCCCGCGCCGTGGGCAAGAGCCGTCCCCATCTGGCCAATATGATGCGTCTGCTGGCCCTGCCTGAGTCGGTCAAGGCGCTGGTGGATGACGGCACCCTGTCGGCGGGACATGCCCGAGCCCTGCTGACAGCCAAGGAGCCAGAAGCTCTGGCAAGGGAAGTGGTTGCCAAGGGCCTGTC
>DUZC01000273.1 GCA_013349735.1 Rhodospirillaceae bacterium | reverse complement strand
ACGTTTGGAACGTATCGAACGGCGGTTGGATCTTACTGACGCCTAACCTGCCTGCCTTCCACTATCCAGGCCCCTCGCCACGGCTTCGATAGGCGAGGTTCAGCAGATTGGCAATGGATATCTTGGAAATGGCTGGGGCGCCAGGATTCGAACCTGGGATGACGGGATCAAAACCCGCTGCCTTACCGCTTGGCTACGCCCCAAGATGAGGGGAGGGCACCATAAGACAAGCCAGCTATTGATGCAACCGCTGAGACTTATTTTTCACCCAATATTGGGGCGGCGGCAATCCACCAATCCGGATTGTGCGATGCCAGTCGCTCCGCCGCTTCTTCAGCGTCAGACTCCGCCCCGTAAAGACCAAAACAGGTGGCGCCACTGCCCGACATGCGCGCCAGCAGGCATCCGTTGGTCCCATCAATTGCCGTAAGCATCTCGGCAATGACCGGCGCTAATGCAATGGCGGGATCGGTCAGATCATTGTGCCGATTCGCCAAAAGCCCTGCCAATTCAATCGCATTTGCCGGCGCTTCCAACAACGGCGCCGGCTGGGAAAAGGGGCCTTGCCGGCCTTTGAAAACCATCGGTGTCGGCACCGCCACCCGCGGATTGACCAGCACCAGCCAAGCCGGGGGCAAGACCGGTGCCGCCTGCAGCTGCTCACCGACCCCGGCCATCTGCGTGGGTTGGTCACGCAGGCAGACCGGGAGATCAGCCCCCAGAGACAGTCCAATGGCTGCCAGATCAGGTGGCTCTACCGCCCATAATTGACAAAGCCCCTGCAAAGCCGCCGCCGCATCGGCGGATCCACCCCCGATCCCGGCAGCAACCGGCAACCGTTTGGTCAAGGAAATCCGGGCATCGGCCGAACGACCCACAGCCTGTGCAAGCTTGGCGGCGGCGCGAAGAACAATATTGTCGCTTTCCGAGGCCAGTAGCGGGGCCGTCGGCCCCTCAAGAGCCAAATGCAACCCCTGTCCCGGCTCCAAGCGCAAGCTGTCGCCGACACCAACAAAGACCACCAGGCTGTCCAAAAGATGATAACCATCCGGGCGGCGGCCCACCACATGCAGATAGAGATTGACCTTGGCCGGGGCAAATATCTCGATCATCGAACCGCCTCAGCCTTGTTATGGCTGGAGGACAGGGCCAGCCCTTCATGTAATTTACGTTCGATCTCTGTCTTTTGGTCGGGTTCCGGATTGAAAACCAAAGCTCTCTGCCACTGAAACCGCGCTTCCTGACGACGTCCGACCGACCATAGGACATCACCGAAATGGTCATTAATTGTTGGATCCTCGGGATGAAGCTCCACAGCACGCTCAATGGTTTCCACGGCCCTGGCAAAATCACCCGCCCGGAAATAGGCCCATCCCAGACTATCGACAATAAACCCGTCATCCGGCCGCTGGCGCACAGCTTTTTCAATCATCTTGCGCGCTTGTTCAAGATTGATGCCCTGCTCTATCCAGCTATAGCCTAGATAATTAAGGACGTCCGGTTCGTCGGGCGCAAGCTCAAGGGCTTTCAGAAAATCGGCTTCCGCCTTGGCCCATTGCTGGTTGCGCTCTAAGGCGACGCCACGCGAATAAAAGATGGCCCATTGCTGACGATCCGGCTCTGGAAAGGCGCTAATGGCCCGGTCGTAAGCTTGGATCGCTTCGGGCCAGTGTTTATGAGTGCGCCAGAGATCACCCAATGTGACCAAGGCGGCCGACCAGCCCGGACGCGTTTGTAGCAGGCCTTCCAAAGCCTGAGCTGCGGCCTCGACATCTCCTAATTCGTCAAGATTGGTGGCGACGCGCAGCTGAGCAGACCAAAAAACCGAAGCGGTCGGCGCAATGGCCCGGTAAAAGGC
>DUZC01000289.1 GCA_013349735.1 Rhodospirillaceae bacterium | reverse complement strand
ACAGCCCCATTCTGACCGCCGAGGAAGCGGACGAAGCCTGGAACCGGGCCGTCATTCTGATGAACAGCGCCAAGGACGAGGAAATGCTCGACCCGGCTTTGCCAAGCGCGCAGTTGCTGCACCGCCTCTACCATGGCGAAGGCTTGCAATGGCTTGAACCGCGTCCCTTGCGTGCCGCCTGCCGCTGCTCCGCCGAACGGGTCGCCGGCACTTTGCGCTCTTTTCCGCGCGCGGAGATTGCCGCGCTAAAAGACGACACGGGATCGGTTGTGGTGGTCTGCGAGTTTTGCAAAGCCGACTATCGTTTTGGCCCGTCTGAGCTTGACGCCGTTTACGACCCTTGACCTTGGCGGGCAGCATGCGACAATTCCGCTCTTCGATCATCCTAAGGGAAGGCAAAATCATGTTCCGTCCGTTCGCTCTGACCCTTGGCCTGCTTATTGGCTTGACGGCCTGTGCCGGGGGAAATCCACCGAATGCACGCCTTCCGGAAATGACCTTCGCCAACCTGCCGTCCCTGGCGATTGATGTCGCGACGATAGAGGTTATCTCAAATTATCAGCCACCGGCTTTGCCCCCTCATATCGAATATGACATGCCCACCAGCCCGGAAACGGCCATCAAGCGCTGGGTCAAAGACCGCCTCAAGCCGAACGGCCGAACCGGGGTCTTGCGGGTCAGCATCCAAAATGCACAAGCCACCGAAGTCCCGCTAAAAGTTGATACCGGGGTTAAGAGCGTTTTCGAAAAGCAACAGGTGGCCCGGGTCGAGATGGCTATAGATGTTACCCTGCAAATTCTCGACGAACGCCAATTCCCCATCACCGAAGTTTCTGCCAAGGAAAGCCGCAGCCATACTCTGTCGGAAGGGTTGAAATTAAACGAAAGGGACAAGCTGCTCTACGACATGGTCGAAGACATGATGCTGCAATTTAATGGCGACATTGACCCCAATATCCGCAGCACCTTCACGCGCTGGATCAATCAACGATAATCACGGCTTCCAGAAGGACGGTGCGAACAGCACCAGCAGGATAAACATCTCAAGACGGCCGAGCAACATGCCTACGGTCAGCAGCCATTTGGCAAGATCGGGCAATTGTCCGAAACCGCCCAACGGCCCAACCATCGGCCCAAAACCGGGACCGAGATTGGCCAGGGCGCTGGCGGCTGCCGAGAGTGCCGAATTGAAGTCCAGCCCGGCCATACCAAGCCCCATGGCCAAGAAAGCAAAACACAAACTGTAGACAAACAGAAAACCGAGCACCGATTCGGCAAGCTGATCCGGGATCGGCTGACGTTCATAATGCGGCAACAAAACGGCGTTGGGCAACATCAGCCGGGCCATCTGGGCGCGGGCCGTGGCGACGAGAATCTGTAGGCGAAACAGTTTGATGCCGCCCGAGGTCGAACCGGCGCAGCCGCCGATGAAACTGATGAAGAAGAGAACGGCCAGCGGAATTCCAGTCCAGCCCGTCCAATCAAGGGTTGCAAATCCGCTGCCGGTCATCACGCTGGTGACCGTGAAGAGGCCATGGCGGATGGCTGGCAGCGGCTTGACATCCAGTACAATGTAAAGCCAGAACCCGATCAGCAGGCCGGCACTTAACAAAATGGCCCCATACCAGCGCAGCTGGCTGTTGCACAGGACGGCCCGCCAGCGACGCTGGGCCAATTGCAGATAAATGACGAAAGGGGCTCCCCCCAACAGCATCCCCAGCAGAATGACCCAATCCACTGCCGGCTTATGCCACTGCCCGATGGATCCATCCGAGGTCGAAAATCCGCCACAGGATATGGCCGACATCGCATGCAGCAAGGCCGGGAAGCGGCTCATTCCCGCCAGCAAAAGCAAAAGCGCTAATAACAGGGTAAGAGCGACGTAAACGATCAGAATGCTGCCGCCTACTTTGGCCGCCCTTGGCAAAACCCG
>DUZC01000115.1 GCA_013349735.1 Rhodospirillaceae bacterium | reverse complement strand
GTTCTGACGAAGCCATGTTGGAAATCCCGGCTTTTCTGCGCCGCCAAGCCAATTAAGCGACGCCGTTAGCGATCATGATGGCGCCGGCCGGTCTGCCGGCGCCATTTTTTTGCCCTCTTTTGCCGAAAAACGCCGTCACCCGGAAAAACCTAGGTCAGTAGGGCCGGCGTCCCGCCGGCCACCGCCAAATCGCCGGCACGGAGGCCGGCGCACCTGAATTTAAGGGCTAAAAGTAAAATCACAGGAGAAGCTTCCAACGCATTGGCAGAGCGACTTTTTTTCGCCGCTTTTCAGTCGTAACAATTGGTAACAATGATTGATTTGAGACGAACGCGGCCCCCTGGTAAACCTTAGCCCGTGATGAACGGTTCCAGGTCCGATGTAATGTTTGAAAGTTCTGTTTCCTATACTGTCCTGCCGGACTTGGGTCCCGGTGCTGTCCATCTCGCCAAAGCCACCACCCCCGCGCTCAAGCAGCGCAGCCTGAAGAATGCAATCGGCTGCACCGGTGTCGGCCTGCATTCCGGCACAAAAATCACGATGGTCCTGCGCCCGGCCGCGGCCAATACCGGAATTTTGTTCCGCCGTACCGATATCGCCGGTGGGGGCGCCCTGGTGCCAGCCCATTGGGCCAGTGTCTCGGACACGCGTCTTAACACCTGCGTCGCGAATGCGGACGGCGTTTCGGTGCGAACCATTGAACATTTAATGGCGGCCTTGTCGGGCTGCGGAATCGACAATCTGATCATCGACATCAACGGCCCCGAAGTGCCGGTTATGGATGGCAGCGCTGCGCCCTTCCTGTTCCTGGTGGAATGCGCCGGCGTCGTCGAACAGTCCGCGCCGCGCCGCGCCATCAAAGTGCTGAAGCCGGTTATCGTCAGAGAGGACGATAAAATGGCAATGTTGACCCCGGGCGACAGTTTTTCCGTCGCTATGGATATTGCGTTCGATGCCACGGTTATTGGCCGGCAGCATTGTCACCTGACCCTGACCGATGGTCGCTTCAAGTCAGAATTGAGCCGCGCCCGCACCTTCGGCTTTGAACAGGAAGTGGCCGCCATGCGGGCCGCCGGCCTTGGCAAAGGCGGGACATTGGACAATGCCGTGGTCATCTCCAGCGATGGCGAACATGTTCTGAATGATGAAGGGCTGCGCTACGACGACGAGTTTGTGCGGCACAAGGCCCTGGATGCGGTGGGGGATCTTTATCTCGCCGGCGCGCCTCTCCTGGGTCATTACCGGGGTGTCCGCACCGGACATGCCCTGAACAACCGCCTGTTGCGCGAATTTTTCGCAGATCAAAGCGCCTGGGCTTATACCACCATCAGCGCCGCCACGCCGGCATTCGCTGACCCGCGGACCAGATCGGCGGCCGCCCTTTTACCCGCTTATGGCATGATGGCGGCGTCGGCCTGAATTTTTCCTTTCCTGCTCCCTTGTCAATCCTGCCGCCGCCCGTGCTATAGTCCGCCCTGGTCAAACTGTATCTTCCGAGCAGGGTAATGCACAGATCCCTTCGTTTACGCGCCATTCTCCTTATCATCGCCGGCTGTTTACCGCTGCTGGCGGCCTGCAGCTCCGATGAACTCAAGGATTCCTATAAGGAACGCCCGGTCGAGGAACTTTATAACGATGCCATGGATCTGCTGAACGAAGAGGAATACGACAAGTCAGCCAAGGCCTTTGACGAGGTCGAACGTCAGCATCCCTATTCGGTCTGGGCCACCAAGGCTCAATTGATGGCGGCCTTTGCTCATTATCAGCACAATAAGTTCGATGATGCGATTATCGCCCTGGATCGTTTTATCCAATTGCATCCCAGCCATAAAGATGTGGCCTATGCTTATTACCTCAAGGCCCTTTGCTATTACGAACAGATCGCCGATGTCGCGCGCGACCAGAAGATGACCGATCAGGCGACCAAAATTTTACA
>DUZC01000232.1 GCA_013349735.1 Rhodospirillaceae bacterium | reverse complement strand
CAAGGGGCTGGCCGACCGCGAGGCGGTCAGACTGAGTTTGCCGCAGCGTATCGATCGGGTCATGCAGGTTACGTTGGGTCGTGAGATGGAGCAATTAGAGGCGCGGATGGGCTTTCTTGCCTCGGTCGGCTCGACAGCGCCCTTTATCGGGTTGTTCGGTACCGTCTGGGGTATCATGAACAGCTTCCATCACATCGGACAAACCAAGAATACCAGCCTTGCCGTCGTCGCCCCCGGTATTGCCGAGGCCCTGTTTGCCACAGCGCTCGGCTTGGTGGCCGCGATTCCTGCGGTGCTGGCTTATAATAAGCTGTCGACCGACCTTGATCGCTATGCCAAGCGGCTGGAAGCGTTCGCCGGCGAATTCGGCGCCATTTTGTCGCGCCAACTTGAAGAAAAGGTCTGACGGCGATGGGGGCCTCTTTGGGCGGTGGTGGACATCGCCGTCAACGGCGTGGGTTCCGACCAATGGCCGAAATTAACGTCACGCCGATGGTCGACGTGATGCTGGTTTTGCTGGTAATTTTCATGATTACCGCCCCCTTGCTATCGTCCGGGGTGCCGGTGGATTTGCCAAAAACGAATGCCGGTGCGCTAAAGGGTGATGAGAATACCTTGACCGTGGTGGTGGATGCCAAGGGCCGAATCTTTTTGCAAGAGAGCGAGATTCAGTTGGAGGACCTGGCGCCAAGACTGCAGCGGGTGGCGTCGCTGAAACCCGACAACCGGATCTTCGTCAAGGCGGATACCGGCATTAATTACGGTCGCGTCATGGAGGTTATGGGGCAATTGAATGCGGCTGGTTTCCCCCATGTGGCATTGGTCACCCAGCCGGCACCGCCTCCATCCCCGGCATTGCGCAAGGGAGCCCCCTGACCTGTCATGACTCTGTTCAACGCGGGTTCGCCGGATAATGGGCGCGATCTGAAATTCGGCTTCGCTTGCTCATTGGCTTTTCATGCGGCGGTGGTGCTGTTGGCGGTGCTTGGGCTGCCGACATTGCTGGCACCTCCGCCTGAGATTGCCGAGCCGGTGATCGTTGAACTGGCGCAATTGGGTGACAAAACCAATCCTCCGCCGCGGCAGGTTGAGGCCCCGAAGCCCGAGGAAAAGCCCGCCGAACCGAAAAAGCAGGAGGCACCACCCGAGCCACCGAAGCCCGAGCCACCGAAACCGGAGCCACCGAAACCGGAGCCACCGAAGCCCGAGCCACCAAAGCCACCACCGCCCAAGCCGGAACCCGAGCCGGAGCCCATTCCGGTGCCCAAGCCAAAACCGGAACCGCCGAAGCCTGAACCGGTGAAGCCGCCGCCGAAAAAGCCGCCGCCACCCGATGATTTCGATACGTTGCTTAAGTCCGTGGATAAGCTGAAGAAGGCCGCGCCGCCAACGCCGCAGCCGCAGCCGCAGCAAACCCCGGCGGCTGCCAATAAAACGGTGGCTTCCAATAGTAATATTCCGTCCGAGCCGCTCAGTCTTAGCGAAAAAGACTATATTGCTGCTCAGTTCCGTCGTTGCTGGAATTTTGACGTGGGTGCGCGCGATGCGCAGAATTTGATTGTTCGGATCCATGTGCTGCTCAACTCTGATGGCAGTGTCGTGCAGGCAGACATCGTCAGTGATCCGCGCTATACCACGGACAGTTTTTACCGCTCTGCTGCCGACAGTGCACGTCGAGCCGTGTATGCTTGTTCGCCGATCAAATTGCCGCCGGGCAAATATGACGCGTTAAAAAATCTTACTTTGAATTTCGACCCCAGGGATGCCGTTCGATGAAAATGCTGCGTGTGACATTGACTTTGGTCGTGGCTTTGCTGTGGATTGGTCCCGCGGCGGCCGAGGTGGTTATCGATATCAGCAAACCCAACGTCCAGCCGATGCCGATCGCTGTCACCGATTTTGCCGGTGCAGCAGCGCCGGACTCGGCCATCGGCAAGGAGATCGCATCGGTCGTGGCGGCGGACCTGGAACGGTCGGGACTGTTC
>DUZC01000229.1 GCA_013349735.1 Rhodospirillaceae bacterium | reverse complement strand
CCATAAAAAAAGACGACAAAGGTATGGCTGACGGTCGCGCCGGCCGACCGCAAGGCCTGGCAGAAATTGACTTTGCTGGCCCCGTCCGAGGCCAGATCCTCGACCAAAAGGACACGGTCGCCATCGCGGAAATGGCCTTCGATCTGGGCATTGCGGCCAAAGCCTTTTGCCTTTTTGCGGACATAAAGCATGGGCAGCGACAAGTTGTCAGAAATCCAGGCGGCATAGGGAATGCCCGCCGTTTCCCCGCCGGCGATGGCGTCAACCGACTCAAAGCCGACGCCCCGGGTGATGGCGGCCGCCGAAAGTTCGGTGATTTTGCTGCGGGCGCGGGGAAAGGAAATGACCCGGCGCATATCGATGTAAACGGGACTGTTCCAGCCTGACGTCAATGTATAGGGTTCTTCCGGACGGAAATTGACGGCGCCAATTTCAAGAAGAATGCGCGCGGTGACGAGTCCGGCTTGTTTTTGTTCGGCGGTGCGTGAAACGGATTGCATGGACAACTCCGGCTGCGCTGCGATCATGACGGTCGACGCACTGCGTTCTTGCAGCCGTCGTCTGATGGGCGATAGAACACCCTTTCGGGGCGGGGTATAGGACCAAATGCGCGCCGGTGCAACAGGGGATGGTGATGGCGGTGATCGTCGAGAGTGAAGGACAAAGCCGCAACGGTATTGTCACGGTTGTTTTGAACCGGCCGGAAAAACTGAATGCCCTGAATTTGGACTCCTGGCGGCAGATCGACGCGACCTTTCAAAGCCTGAACAAGGATCCTGCGGTTCGCTGTGTCATCCTGCGTGGGGCCGGGACCCATGCCTTTGCCCCCGGTGCCGATATCAGCGAATTCGCGGCGCTGCGCGCCGATGCCAATCAGGCGCCTGTTTATGATGGCATCATGCGCGGCGCTTTGGCGACGGTCGCCCAATGTCCTTATCCCGTCATCGCGCAGATTTATGGCCCTTGCGTCGGGGCCGGATTGGAACTGGCGGCGCAATGCGATTTGCGGCTATCGGCGCGGTCCGGGCGGTTTGGGGTTCCGGTGGGGAAAATCGGGCTGACCATGGGGCAGCCAGAGATTCAGGCGATCCAGCGCCTGGTGGGGCCGGCCCGAATGCTTGAGATCCTGCTGGAAGCACGGGTCTTCGATGCTGCCGAGGCCTTGGCTATGGGGTTGGTTCATCGCATTTGCGAGGATGAGGCGCTGGAGGAAGAGGTGCAGGCCACGGCGCGCCGGATTGTCGCCAATGCGCCTTTGGTCAATCGCTGGCACAAAGAATTCGTGCGTCGCCTGTTAGATCCGACGCCCTTGGCCGAGGCCGAGTTGAACCGGGCTTATCTTTGTCTGGCCACCCCGGACTATGCGGAAGGCCTGGCGGCCTTTGCCGCCAAGCGCAAGCCAAACTTTACGGGCGAGCTCGGGTAACCGCCATGAAGGGCGCACCCATCTGGGTTCTGACCGACGACCGCCCCGGCAATGTTGCGCAATGTCTGGGGGTGGCTGAGGCCCTGGGTGAAGATTTTATCGTCAAACCGATTGCCTATAGCCGTTGGGCTGCCTTACCCAATGCCTTGCGTGGTCGTAGCCTCTTGGGGCTGACGCCCGAATGTCGGGCCAGTTTGCAGCCACCCTGGCCCAGATTGGTGATTGCCGCCGGCAGGCGGACGGCGCCGCTGGCCCGCTGGTGCAAACGCCAGCTTGGTACGCGGCTGGTACAAATTATGGATCCGGGCTGGCCCGGACGGGACGATTTTGATTTGATAGCGCGGCCCTTGCATGATGGGCCGATCCTTCGTCCCAATGTTCTGCAAACGCTGGGGTCCTGTCATCGCGTGACGCCCGCCTTGCTGGCGTCCGAGAAAGAAAAATGGGCCTCAAGGCTCCCGGACCTGCCAAGGCCATGGGTGGCTTTGTTGGTCGGAGGCGCGACCAAGGAGCATCCTTTTGGCTTGGATTTAGGGGAGCAGTTGGTGGCGGGGACGGTTGCCCTGGCCCGCCAATTAGGGGCCTCGATCCTGGTAACAACCAG
>DUZC01000114.1 GCA_013349735.1 Rhodospirillaceae bacterium | reverse complement strand
AAAATGAGATGGAGTGGCTGGTGCGTTTTATCTCAGCGATTCGTGCGGTCCGCGCTGAAATGAATGTTCCGCCCTCTGCCCGGCTTGCTTTGCTGGTTAAGGGGGCTTCACCTTTGACCAAGGCGCGTTTGGAACTCCATCGCGCCATTATTCTTACCCTGGCGCGCGGCGAAACGCTGGAATCCGTTGACGAAGCGCCCGCCAAGGGGGCGGTTCAGGTGGTGGTGGACGAGGCCACGGTGGCCTTGCCTTTGACCGGCATTGTCGATCTGGAACAGGAAAAAGCCAGACTGACCAAAGAGATCGGTAAATTGGCCCAGGAAATCGACAAAGTTGACAAGCGCTTGGGCAATGACGGCTTTGTTGCCAAAGCGCCCCCTGAAGTTGTTGAGGAGCAGCGCGAGCGTCGTCAGGAATGGGTCACCGCGCGCGCGCGTTTGACCGAAGCCTTGGCACGCATTGCGGCCATATAGAGCCGACCCCGTTTTTCGATCAAACTGGATCATAACCGCGTTTGATCTCCGGTAGCGCCGGCCTCCGCGCCGGCGTTTCGGCAGAGCCGAAAAGCCTGTTTTTCCGCCGCTTTGCGAACGCCAAAGGCTCTAACTGCCGCCTTTGGCGGTTTCGACGATGGCAGCGGCAGCCAATTGGGACAGCGCCTTGTCGGCAGCCACCCTTGCCTTGGCTGATTTTAGCCAGACATCGAACAGGCCGGCCGGTGCGCCGTCCAGACCGGCTATTTCTTCAACGGCTTTGCCAAGGTCGCCGTCCTGGAGCGGTCGTTCTGCCCGGGCCAAGCGGGCGGCCGTGTCGTTGCCTTGGCCATCAATACGCCTGAGGCTGATCAGGCTGTGAATTTTGCCCAGACTGCGTTGCCAAAAGTCGCCCCCCGGAGGAAGCAAGGCTGCCTGGGCAGCTTGGTCGGCAAGGGCGGGAAATTGTGCAACCAAGACCTCCCGGCGGGGAATGCCGGTGGCGGCGTCGGCGGTCAGGATTTCGAGGCTGGCGGCGCTGTCCGGTGAGGCCAGACGGCGCGCCGCGCGCAGTTCAAAGTCATAGGCGTCGCCGCGATCCACAGCGTCACGAAGTTGTCCGACCGCAAGAAGCAAGGCCTGAGCTGAACGGTTCTGGGCGGCGATTTCTCGGGCTTCTTTTTCAGCGGTGGCGGCGCGGTCGGCGAGCCGCAGAATGGCCCCTTCGGGGGGCATTGCCCGCCGCAGTCCGTCCAATTCCGTGGCAAGGCGACTGACATCGGCGCTGAGAGACGACAGTCGGCTGTCGCCGGAAGCGCTCCGCGGCTCGGCCTCGAGGGTGGCCAGGCGTTGGGTCAATCCTTGAAGAGAGGGTGACGTCTCGCTTTGACCAAGGCGCTTTTCCTGCTGTTCTAATGCAGAAAGACGCGGATTAAGGTCCTCGATGGCGCGTTCCAGCAATCCCAGCCGTCGATTGCTGCTTTCCAACAGCTTTTCCTGGAGCGTGGGCAGAAAAGCGAGTCCAGCGATAAAGGTTATCGCTGTGACGACAACACCCCCGGCCAGTCCGGCCAAAAAGGCTTTTGGTAATCCCCCGGAAGAAACCGGCGCCTGCGTCGGCGGCATTTCCCCGTCCGGAGCCGTTTTCTCCGGCGCCGGCATGCTCAGTTGGTTTTCTTCGCTCATGATGGCTCCTTACGCCGGTCAGATTAACCCGCCTGTTCCCAAGATGGCAAAGGCTAAGCTGTTTCGACTTGCAGGGCGTTGCGGACCAGGGCAAGAAACCGATCCGTTTGATCGGCATGGGGCCAATGGCCGGATTGAGCAATTTCACATAGCCGCGCCTGAGGAAAATAGCGACGGATTGTTGCTTCATCCCGCGGACGAATATAGTCGGAATGTTCACCGGCAAGAAACAAGGTCGGGCCATCAAAGCGGCCCTCGGATTGCGGAAAATCAAGGATGGTTGGCAGGCTTGCGGCCAGAACCGGCAGATTTAGGCGCCAGCGCAATTTGCCGTCCTCGGTGGCGAGGTTCTGCAAAAGAAAAGCGCGCAAGGCGGCGTCGGG
>DUZC01000226.1 GCA_013349735.1 Rhodospirillaceae bacterium | reverse complement strand
AGCCAGCCCACCAGCACCCTCCTCAGAGCTCCTCTTCCATGACAAAGCAGCTGGCGATCCCACCAGCTCCTGGGCCCGCCGCTCCCCGTCCAGAGAGGCGGAGTTGACCTGCCAGTGTGATGGCGTTCAAGGATCTGCACACACGTACACAAGTGCAGGAGCAGAGTCGGCTGCCATGCGCGCGCGCGCGCGTGCGCGCACACATGCACACACACACACAGAGGCTTGTGCCTGCCCATCCGCCCGTACTCTCCCTCCCTCCCCACAGCACCCCTTCCTCCTTTGCCCCCCCCTCCCCCCCCCTTCATGAAGCTCACCTCACCTGCGCTCAAAGGCATGTCTGCTGTGCGGGGGCAGTAGGGTGGAGCGCACCACCCCCCATCTCCGCTCACCCTAGCAGTGACGCGCACGCGCACTGGCGCTGCTACACATGAACGCATTGGCACGGCGCCGCTGCCTCCATCGTACAGCACAGCTGCTGCTGCGTCATTCAAATGCGCTTGCACACGTACTTCCACATGCACACACTCGCGCAGCGGCGGCAGCAGGAGCGTCGAATATGGTTGACAAGGCAGGGCTGTTTTCGGCCTGATGCACTGTTGCTGCCTCAGCATGTTAGACAGCTACGCCATTCGAATCACGGTGACAAGGCCGTCATTAGGTTCTAGAAAATCGAGCAGAGCCATTCCTTTCAATATCCTGCCTGTACAATTGTGCCAAGTGTCTCGCAAGTCTGAAGCCTTAAGCAGGCATGGTTCGCTCGCCGTCTCAACGAATAGCAGTGCTCATCAGCATCCATTTGGCTTGCTGATAGATCGAATTGTGGATATCTTGTGTGTTAGTTTGTGTGTGTGGGTGTGTGAAGCAGAAACCTAATTGGTGTTGAATTTGGTGGACACGATGGACTCCTGGCTATGAGCTCCTGCAGATGCACTCGCTCGACACCTGATTGAGGTGCCCTGTGCGTCCAGGTAAGAAAGTGAGATGAGAAAAAAATTAAAGAAACATCGACGCCGATGTAGGGAGAAGATGTAGGGAGAAGCAAGAACTCACTCTGCTGATTGCAGTTGCAGTTGGATCAAAACTCGATCTGAACTCAAATCCAAATGAGCAATTTTTATATCTGCGCAAAATCAGATCATGGATTTTGAGACTTTCCCTGTGATTAAAATTATAATCTATGCTTCATCACCTTCGAGTTCCGGTAATACGAACGGTGTGAGCCTGGGCAACCAGAGAATAAGATATGACTGGCTTCCTGAGTTCATGCCAACTTCATGGAAGAAATTCAATTCAAAGAACTAAATCTTCATAATATGGATCAAACAATAAATGGCTGATAAAGGAGAGCAGGGCCCAACAAGCAGTCTCAACAGCGAGAAGACAGCTGTCTTCATCGTTTTGAAAATTTTGTGACAAAGAGCCTGGCCCGCCGGGACTGCGGTCAGTCACGGTCACCGCCGGCCCGGCAACTTGAACAGCGTCGGGCCAGTAACCACCCGGCCCGCGGCCCCGGGCCGGGTGCCAGGGGTACAAGTTACTGACTAGCTTCGGCCCAGGGTCGGCGGGCCGCCGCCGGCGGCCTCAGGCTGTGGCAGTCACCACGGTCCCGGGCCGTCCAGACTCGGAGCCCAGGCTGAGCCTGCGGCGCCGGCCCGGTCACTGGCCGCTCAGCGGGCACTGGCATGACTCTGGCATCGGCGCGCGGCCGGCACGAGTGGATGAGTCATGACGCTGAGGCCCAAGACTCGGAAGCGGCAAGCGCCCAATCAGATATCGCCGGCGGCCGGGGCTAGTGTTTGGCCAGAGCCTGAGCCTTGTACGACTCGGAAACTACCGCCGAGCGTGACCGTCGGACTTGGGCCCGGCTGGTGACCTCGCAAGCACCCGGGCCCGGGCCCGGGCCGACCGTGACACGGAGACGCTGCTGACCACCGTGACATGACTAGGATACTAGTACATGTTCAAATATAGCTTCAAAACATGTTCAAATATAGCTGAACTTCGGAACATGCCTAAACATGCAAAACATGTCAAGAACATGCTAAAACATGAAAAAACACGATGAACATGCTACCCCCCCTTGACCCTACCTTTTGGAAAGGTAGGGCCAAGGG
>DUZC01000119.1 GCA_013349735.1 Rhodospirillaceae bacterium | reverse complement strand
CACCTTTGCCGGGGGTGACGCCGCCCACCATTTTTGTGCCATAGGCAATGGCCTGCTCGGAATGAAAGGTGCCCTGAGCTCCTGTAAAGCCCTGGCAAATCACCTTGGTTTCCTTATTGACGAGAACGGCCATTACGCAGCCTCCTTCACGGCCTTGACCACCTTTTCGGCGGCATCCGCCAGATTATCGGCAGCGATGATCGGCAGGCCTGATTGCGACAAAATCTTTTTACCCAGTTCGACATTGGTGCCTTCCAAGCGCACCACCAGCGGCACATTGAGGCTGACCTCACGGGCCGCGGCCACCACACCCTCGGCGATCACATCACAGCGCATGATGCCACCGAAAATGTTGACAAGAATCCCCTCCACATTGGGATCGGAAAGGATCAGCTTGAAGGCCGTGGTCACCCGTTCCTTGGTCGCACCGCCACCAACGTCAAGGAAGTTGGCCGGTTCACTGCCGTAAAGCTTAATAATATCCATGGTGGCCATGGCCAAACCGGCCCCGTTCACCATGCATCCGATTTGACCGTCGAGCTTGATGTAATTCAGGCTGTGACGGGCCGCTTCAAGTTCGGCCGGATCTTCTTCGGATTCATCACGCAATTCCTCGACGTCCTTGTGACGGAACAGCGCGTTGTCGTCAAAATTGACCTTGGCATCCAATGCGATGACGTCACCGGCACCGGTCACGACCAGCGGATTGATTTCAACGATTGAGGCATCAAGGTCGATAAAGGCCTTGTAAAGCGAACCGATGAATTTGACGGCGGTATTGACCTGCTTGCCTTCCAAACCAAGGCCGAAGGCAATCTTACGACCATGATATTGTTGGAAGCCCTCGACGGGATCAATGGCCACCTTCAGGATCTTTTCCGGATGCTTGGCCGCAACTTCCTCGATTTCCATGCCGCCCTCGGTCGAGGCCATAATGGTGATGCGGCTGGTGACGCGGTCGATCAGCATGCCGAGATAAAGCTCACGCTTGATGTCGCAGCCTTCCTCGATATAAACGCGTTTGACCTCTTTGCCGGCAGGGCCGGTCTGGTGCGTCACCAGGGTCTGGCCCAGCATCGATAGGGCGTTATCGCGGACATCGTCCACCGATTTGACCACCCGCACGCCGCCGCCATCTTTCTCACGGCCCTTGAACTTGCCTTTGCCACGGCCACCGGCGTGGATCTGAGACTTGATAACCCAAATCGGGCCACCCAGCTCTTTGGCCACATGCTCGGCCTCGGCCGGGGTGTAGGCAACGCCACCCTTCAGGACTGCGACGCCATATTTGGCCAGCAGTTTCTTCGCTTGATATTCATGAATATTCATCGAAACCTCATTTCGCTTGCCGCAAAATCACTTCGGCATCAGTTCCTTGGACTTTTCAACCAGGACGCGCACGGACTCCACTGACTTTTCCAGTTCATCCTTTTCCGCCGGGTTCAGTTCAATGGCCACAACTTTCTCGACACCGCCGGCCCCGAGAATCACCGGAACACCAACGTAAATGCCCTTCAGTCCATAGGCGCCATCAACCCAGGCCGCGCAGGGCAGAACCCGCTTTTTGTCCTTGAGATAGGACTCGGCCATGGTCACCGCGGCGGCAGCCGGCGCATAGAAGGCGGATCCCGTCTTCAGCAGGCCGACAATTTCAGCACCGCCATCGCGGGTCCGCTGCACAATCTTGTCCAGCTTTTCCTGAGTGGTCCAACCCGCCTTAACCAGATCGGGCAGAGGAATGCCGGCCACCGTCGAATAGCGGACCAGCGGCACCATGGTGTCGCCATGCCCACCCAGCACAAAGGCGGTGATGTCTTCCACCGACACTTTGAACTCTTCCGACAGGAAATAGCGGAAACGCGCCGAATCAAGAACACCGGCCATACCGACCACCATATTGTGTGGCAGCCCGGAAACCTCGCGCAGGACCCAGACCATCGCATCGAGCGGGTTGGTGATACAGATTACAAAGGCCTTGGGAGCATATTGCTTGATGCCCTTACCGACATCGCTCATCACTTTGGCATTGATGCCGATCAGGTCGTCGCGGCTCATGCCCGGCTTGCGCGGAACGCCGGCGGTGACGATGCAGACGTCGGCGCCCGCGATATCGGCGTAGTCGTTGGCGCCCTT
>DUZC01000143.1 GCA_013349735.1 Rhodospirillaceae bacterium | reverse complement strand
TAGGAGTCTGGGCCGTGTCTCAGTCCCAGTGTGGCTGGTCATCCTCTCAGACCAGCTACCGATCGTTGCCTTGGTAGGCCATTACCCCACCAACTAGCTAATCAGACGCGGGCCAATCTTTCGGCGATAAATCTTTCCCCCGAAGGGCGTATGCGGTATTAGCCCAAGTTTCCCTGAGTTATCCCCCACCAAAAGGTATGTTCCCACGCGTTACTCACCCGTGCGCCACTAAGGCCGAAGCCTTCGTTCGACTTGCATGTGTTAAGCCTGCCGCCAGCGTTCGTTCTGAGCCAGGATCAAACTCTCAAGTTGACTGCCAGATGGGTAAACCCACCCGGCATAGAGCCTGAAAACTCACTCAAATTCTGCTTAAAGCGTACTCTTAAGATGCGTCTCAGACCCCTACCCAGAGGCCCTCTACGCATCCCTTTCCACTATCAACTTGTAAAACAGCATCCCCAACCGGATCGGCGGGAGGCCCGGTTTCTATACAAATCACCTGACCCCGTCAATGGGGAAAAATTGGGTATTGCAAAAAAACTTTCAAATCATCCCCAACAGCCGCCACCACAGGAAATCCAGCGGCAGCAGAACCAGGATGGTGATCAGACCCAGGATCAGGCACAGGCGTTGGGCGGGTCCGATGCCCTCGCCACTGAGCGCCATGGCAACCACCAGGGGCGGGGATTCATAGGGCAGCAGCGGATTTGAGAACCCCAGGACCTGGGAATGCAGAACTGTCATCAAGGGCAGGCCCGTCGCATGGGCCAGGTCGACCGCCAGGGGCGTCAGCACGGCAGGGGCGGCGGTGACCGTGGCGATCATGCTGACCAGGGTCGGCAGTGCCGCCAGGGCGGCGAAATTGGCGATGGGCTCATTGGGGGCCAGGGGCAGGAATTGAAGCACCATCCCGGCGAAGGCCGAACCCAGACCGGAATGGCTGACCAGCGCGCCCAATCCCAGCACGCCGCCCACATAGAACAGGGAACCAAAGTTGATCTGCTCGTTGAATTCCTTGGGACTGACCAGGGCAATCTTGGGGGCCAGCAGGACCACGCCCGCCGCCATGCTGACCCAGGCCGGGCTGATGTGATGCCACGAATCGGTCATCCATAGCAGCAGGGCCGTGACCAGAATTCCGGATAACGCCTTTTCCCGGCCACTCATGGGAGTGGTGTGCTCTGGATGGACCAGCACCTCTGGCTTGTCCCGGTAGAGCCAGACGATCACCGGAATCATCAGCATCAATTTAGCAAGTCCCAGGACGGGGAAATGCAGGGCCAGATATTCCCCATAGGTGAAGTGGACGTGGTAGAGGGTCTCGGCTGAGCCAACCAGGACCATGTTGGGAACATTGGCAGGCAAAATGGAAAAGGTCGCCACATGACTTCCCAGTGCTGCCGCCAGTACCACGCCGATTCGCCCTGGACGCCCGGGAGTAAAACCGAATTCGTCACACAGGGACAGGGCGATGGGCATCAGCAGGACAACCCGCCCCATGGAGGACGGCATGAAAAACCCCATCAGGGTCGCCACCACGGAAACGCCGGTGATCACGCCCCAATAGGAGGTGCCAAAGGCATGGGCCATCCTTCTGGCGATCCGTGCGCCCAGGCCGGTATTGCGAACCGCCACCCCCAGCACCAGCCCGCCCAGGATCAGCCAAAGGGCGGGTGACTGGAATCCGGCAAAGACGATCTCGCCGGGGGCCACAGCGAAGATCATGGCGATGGTGACGAAACCGAGGGCGGTCAGATATTCGGGAATGGCTCCGGTCGCCCACAGGCCGATGGCCGCCAGGGACAGGGCCATTGCAGGGACCTGTGCCGGATCTCCCGGACGAAACATCAGGATGATCCCTGCCCCCGCGACGGCCAACCAAGCCAGTTGCGACTTCACGGGCAGGGTGCTCATGGTGCCAAGCCCATCACCACGGCGCTGGAATCCACCCATTTGATGGTCGGATCGTCAGCCGTTCCCTCGCGCAGCCCATCGAGGACCGAGCCATTGGCAGCGACACCCACCAGATAAACCACGCCCTTGACCAGCCGGAAGGCAAGACCGGGCAGCCGGAATTTTTGCGCCAGCTGGTTTTCCCGCTCGATATCAGGCCGGTATTGGTCAAGCACCCCGTCATCGGCAATCTGCAACC
>DUZC01000258.1 GCA_013349735.1 Rhodospirillaceae bacterium | reverse complement strand
GACCATAGCAAAGCCCAGGCAAAGCAGCTGGTCAAAAGTCTGAGTGACCATCTGCCGCGCAGTCTGACCACGGAAATATTGCACGCCCCTCAGGACAACGACCTTGGCGTCCGCCGCCAACGGGAGCGCATCACCCAACTGCGCCAACTGCTGCAGCCACTTACCGATCCAGCCGCAAGGCGGCTAGAGGAATTGGCAGACTATCTGGTGGAAAAAGTGATCTGGATCGTTGGTGGGGATGGCTGGGCCTATGATATCGGCTATGGCGGTTTGGATCACATTCTGGCCTCGGGCCGCAATGTCAATATCCTGGTGATGGATACCGAGGTTTATTCCAACACCGGCGGCCAGCAATCGAAATCGACGCCGATGGGGGCCTCGGCCAAATTCGCCACGGCCGGCAAACTTCGTCCGAAAAAGGATCTTGGCCTGATTGCCATGACCTATGGCAATATCTATGTCGCCTCGGTGGCCTTTGGAGCCCGCGACACCCAGACGGTTCGAGCGCTCCAGGATGCGGCATCGTTCGACGGCGTTTCCCTGGTCATCGGCTACGCCCACTGCATTGCCCATGGCTATGACATGTCGGCAGGGCTGGATCGCCAAAAGTCGGCGGTCAAAAGTGGGTACTGGCCGCTTTACCGCTATGATCCACGGCGTCTGGGAACGGGGAGCAGCCCCTTGGAATTGGATGCAGCGGATCCGGATCTTGATCTCAGCGAGTTCATGACCAATGAAACCCGGTTCCGCATTACCGAGCGCCAGGACCCTGAGCGCTATCGTTTGATGGTCGCAGGCGCCAATGATGAAGTCCGTCGGCGTTTTGACATTCTGAAACGAATGGCGGAGGGCAGCGCGGCAGAGTAGATTTGAGTCCTGGATCATTATTTGGTGGGGTCGGTCATGGACGGAAGTCACGCCAGCTTTCCCGAGGCTGTCTTTCTAAGGCGGGCTGACAACAGCGGATATGGTTTCTTTTTCCGTAACGAAAATGATTTTCGGCATGCCGTGGACAGCTTCGTCAAACCCATTCTTCGTTCGTTTGACGGAACACCCGTGGCCGGCCAGCCTAAACCGGAAAGCCATTTAAAAACCGCTATCGTCACCTTTCTTGGTCAGGCCTTTGATCGCGCCGTCCCGGTGGAAGTTGGATCGGAAGGCGTCTCACGCGCGGTTGCCGCTTGCGTTCGCAATACGTTTGCCCATCGGGTCCCCAAAGTCGTCACCCTCGAACGCAAGGATGGCAGCTTAAATGTCCGTCCGGGCATCGAGTTCATGCGTCATCCCGGCTTTCCCATGGCCGTGGTCGTCGATGCCGACGCGCATGGCGGCGAAGCACATTTTTTTACGACAGCCGAGGAATATCAGCGAACGGCCGCCAAAGCGCCGGATGCCCGCGTTTGGTTGCCGCAGATTGTTTACCGGCTTTATGCCAAAACACCTTCGGTGATCGCGGGCCGGCCTCTGATGGATGGGAAATCAGGCCGGCACAGTGTCGAATTCCGCGGGCTCGCTTTTGGCGTGAGCGCTCCGCTGGTGGAAAGAACGCCCTGAAAACAAAAAGGG
Organism: Rhodospirillaceae bacterium; assembly: GCA_013349735.1. GTDB lineage: Bacteria > Pseudomonadota > Alphaproteobacteria > Rhodospirillales > Magnetospirillaceae > DUZF01. The sequence continues at coordinate 592 of DUZC01000258.1, read as the reverse complement.
CCGCCGAAGCGACCCTTGCAAGAAAAAAGCGAGACGACCTTAGGCCGTTATGTCAACCAAGGTACCGACCCCTGGCGCTGCGGCAGGCTGCACACCGGTCAGGCTTTGCACAACGGCCTGCTGCTGAGCAGCGGCATTCTGAAGGTTGGTCAGAGCCTGCTGCTGCGACGATTGCAGAACCTGCACCGTCGTAGCGGCTGCGGACGAACTGGTCACATCCATGCGAACCTCCGGTATAGCACTCAAATTATCTTAACGAATATTTAAGGCTATTTCCAGTGGATTAAATTACCCCAAGCTCCAGCGAGCCACGATAGGAAAGCGCGGCCGCCTTGACTGCGGCCTGCAACTTCGCGAAAGCGCGGTTCTCGATTTGCCGAACCCGTTCCCGGCTAACCCCGAACCGGACCCCCAGCTCCTCCAAAGTTAGAGGATTTTCGCGCAGACGACGTTCTTTGATGATTTCGACTTCCCGTGCATCAAGGGCCTTGAGACCTTCGATCAACAAGCGATTGCCATGCTGCGTTTCCTCGCGCTCCGCCAGCTGGACTTCCTGATTGGGACGATCATCAGACAAAAGATCCTGACGCTC
>DUZC01000141.1 GCA_013349735.1 Rhodospirillaceae bacterium | reverse complement strand
GCGCAAAGCGTCATCATTGCCAGGGACCGGATAGGTAACACCCGCCGGGTCAGAATTGCTGTCAAGCACCGCCACGACCGGAATACCCAGCTTGTTGGCCTCTTGAACGGCAAGCGCCTCTTTGTTGGTGTCGATGATGAACAGAATGTCCGGCAGTCCGCCCATCTCCTTGATCCCGCCCAAGGCACGATCCAGTTTCTCGCGTTCCCGCGAAAGATTCAGCTGTTCCTTTTTGGTTAGGCCCTGAACATTTCCGCTGGCCATCCGCTCTTCAATGTCGCGCAGGCGCTTAATGGAATGGGAAATCGTTTTCCAATTGGTCAGCATTCCACCAAGCCAGCGATGATTGACATAATACTGCCCACAACGCTTGGCGGCATCCGCGACGACGTCCGCGGCGGCACGCTTGGTGCCAACGAACAAGACCCGTCCACCCCCAGCAACCACATCGCGCACAGCCTGCATGCCCCGGTGCAACAACGGCACGGTCTGCTGCAGGTCAATAATGTGGATCCCATTGCGAACCCCGAAAAGATAGGATGACATCTTGGGGTTCCAGCGACGGGTATTATGACCAAAATGAACGCCGGCCTCGATAAGCTGGCGCATGGAATAAGTTGGCAAGGCCATGGTTAATTCCTTTGCTTTTCCGGTTAAACCTCCGCGGGAAAACGCCGGTTAGCCCGGCACCGGAGCGACCGATGAGACATCGGCCGCACTCCCACGTGTGGATTTGTGTGGACGGCTAAATAGCGTTTCGCCTCTGGGAATGCAAGAGTTAACCACAGATTTGCCTCAAGGCAGCGCGAATGAAGGCGCCGGTCGATTCACCCGCCCCGTAAAAACAGTTGGTTATGGAAAAGCTCCTGCAGAATCGGTATGCTCCGCGCCATGGTAGCCGTGGGTTCAATCATTGGGACAGCAACAGGTCCGGCACAGGTCGTGCAGGTATTGCCCAACCATGTCCAGGCCAGTGATCAAAGCATGTCGCAGGTCATAGCCCAGCGCGTCGGCAGTGGCGGCGCATCCGCTGATAAACCGGCATCAGGATACACCGGCACGGATGGCATTGTTTTGCAGCTAGTTCCGGATGCGCAGGAAACGGCCGGCGCGGGCATAACGACAGCGACCCCAGGCACAGCGGTTCAGGCCCACCAATCCACCCTCGACCGCAGCAAAACGGCGGCCCCCGCCAGTCTGGTCAATCTTGTCGGCTGATCACCAAAGACTCTAAATTTCCTGGACCTCGACGACCCCTGGTATGGTGCGAACCGCGCCAATGAGGGATGCTGACAAGGCAAAGCCGCTGTTCAGCCAGGCCTCCACCTCACGCTGGTCGGTCTGCGCCACCACGGCGATCCTGCCGCGCCCCCGCGGCTCTTTGGCCATCAATTGCTTAAGCGCCATCAAAGGCGCCTCGTCCCGAACGAAGATTTTTAACCCGGCCGAGGCCTTCGCCGCTGCCTGATCAAGGCTTTCAATCTGATGGCCGGTCAGTTTCAATTGGTCATCATCTAGTCTGGCTTCCACGGTCACCAACAGGGCGCTGTTGGGTTCCAGCAGATCTTTGGCCTGAGCCAGCAATTCAGAAAAAATCATAACTTCGAATTGCGCCGAAGCATCGGACAGGGTCAGAAAGGCATAGCGGCTGCCCCGACTGGATGTCCGTTCCTGTTTCCGGTTCAGCATACCCGCCAGCTTCACCCGGCTTTTTCCGCCGGCAGCCAGATGGGCCGGAACCTCCACCAATTTGAGGACGCCCAGGCGCTTCAGACTTTTGGCATAGCCATCCATGGGATGGGCCGAAAGATAAAAGCCGATCGCCTCAAGTTCATTGAGCAAACGGTCCGACGGCGACCAATCAACACGGCTGGCCATTACCAATGCCGTCTCGGCGCGCCCGCCCCCGCCAAAAAGACTGGCCTGACCTGAATCCCGCTCGGAAGCGGCCGAGGATGCTTCGGCCAAAATGGCTTCGATTCCCTCGAACAATTGGGCCCGATTGCTGTTCAGGCTGTCAAAAGCGCCGGAGCGAACCAGATTTTCCATCTGGCGCTTATTAATGGCCCGGGCGTCCATACGCCTGGCAAAATCGCCAAGATCTTTAAACACCCCCCCGCGGCGACGTTCGGCAACCAGGGCCTCCATGGCCGCCGCCCCGACATTCTTCAGCGCCGCCAGG
>DUZC01000233.1 GCA_013349735.1 Rhodospirillaceae bacterium | reverse complement strand
CGGGTTACCCGCAAACGCAATTCGCTGGGCATCGGCAGCGGGACCTCACCGCCAATTTCGCCTGTCCGCAGCGGCTTCGATGCCTCGGCCAAAACACGCCCCTCGCCATCCAAGGCCCTGACGATCACGGTTTCCTCCGCCCCGGACTCGGCACGACGGACCCTTGGCGACAGAACGCCGGCCGACAGGCGGGGCGGCGACAGCAATTTGGCCGTGGCGCCTGGCTTCGGCGCGATCCTCTCGACCGGACCCAACCCGGCCAACCGTTTGGCAAATTCAGCCAGACCGGGATCATCCAAGCCGTCCGCCAGCCAGACCACCTGCAAAGGCGACGTCACCGGCAATCGATCCAGCAATTTGGCCGCCCCGAGATGATCGCAGGACCAGGGGTGGGGCACCAGGGCCTGAACCCGGCTGCGGGCCTGGCCAACCGGCAGAAGGCTGGAGAGCGCAATCGGGCCGCCGTCCGCGGGCGGCGCCGTCGCCAATAAGAGGACCGGCTGGCCGGCCCGTTCCGCGCGATCCAGCCAAAGGGTCATTTGGGCCTGCCGTTCCGCCCATTGTTTCGCCGCCGCCCAACCATCATCGACCACCAGCAGCAAAGGTCCGACCAGGGGCTGGCGCGGAAGCGAACCCAAAGGATGCGCCGCCGCAAGAATCAAAACAAAGGCCAGCAGCAGGCGAAGCAGAGCCAGCCAGAGCGGTGTGGTGGCAGGATCCTGCTTTCGGCTTTGCAGACGAAGCAAATGCCGCAAAGGCGGAAACGAGATCCGGCGCGGCGAGGGCGGCATCACCCTCAGGAGCCACCATAAAAATGGCAGCGCTACCAGGGCCGTCAGCATCCAGGGATTGGCGAAGGAAAGCGGCATCATCGTGGCGGTGAGGCGGCGGAAATGCTGTCATTGTCCGTCCGCGTCATCGTCGCTTCCATTTACGCTGCAAAATTAATAGTTGATGTGACCTTATTCAACCGCGTCGACAACCCGCCCGTGCGCTCGTCTCGGTCAATCAGGCCCAATGCGGCCAGCACCACCACATCCTCATGAACACGCTTCACATCCCTCTCAAGCGCACGAGCAAGAGCCCGCACACTCGCTGCCGGCTCGCCGCGAAGATGGCGGATCAAATCGTACCGTTTCGGCGTCATAACAGACGAGAAGGCCCGCCAATCAATAAACAAAACCTTTTGCGTTGGGGAGACCCGCTTTCCAGCCGCATGGGCCTTCCAGGCGTCGCCAAATTCGGCAAGCGCTTCACGCAAACTCGTTCCGATTTCTATTTCAAGCTTTGCCATTGGCCAATCTCCACGCTTCGACGGCGCTTGCAAAATCATCAAGTAACGGATCGATGCCTCGGAACGCGTAGGCGATTTCGCTTGCACCGTTATGCCGGTGATCACCCTTGCCGCGTTCATTATCGAACCCGATAATCCTTACCCCATCGACGATGTAGACCAAGCGATATTTATAGCCGTGCTCCGACGGCGGCACCGGCTCAGGGACCGCCCAGACGACACCCTCAACAAAATCATTGGCCCCGAACGCATAGGCGAAGCGCTTGATCTCGGTTGCTTTCATGTAGGCATATTATGCCAACGCCTTGTTGGCGTCAATTGCCATCGTGTGAATGTCCTGACTCATTCAAAAGTTACAGGTGCACCAGCGTCCCGAGCCTGTGTAAGGCCCACATAAAAATCCACTATTTCAACCGATTAGCGGTGGAGGCCGGCAGGGCCGCAGCCCCATGGGGTAACTCTTTTGTTTTGAATTGCTGCTGATTAGGGTTGAGCCAGGGCGGCATAAAGTCCGAGCAAGGCCGGTGACGCCGATTGATCGGTATGATGGACAGCGAAGCTCCAGCCGGCGGCACGCGCGATCGAGACCAGCCCGGCCCGATGTTCCGCCACGCAACGGGCATAGTCATGGCGTAAAGAACCGGCCTCGGACACCAACAGCGGCCCTTCGCCTTCCAAGCCGACAAATTGCACCCGTCCCTGATAAGGCAAAACCTCCTCGGCCGGATCAACAATCTGCAGAAGATGGCCGGTATGGCCGCGATCACGCCAATGGCGCACCTGCCGCTCCAGCTGCGCAAGATCCATCAGAAAATCAGACAACAGGACAAGCTGAGCATTGCGGGGCAGATCCCGCTCCGGCAGGGGCTCGTCTTGCCCCGCCGCCAATTCCGCGGCCAGTCTTGGCAA
>DUZC01000121.1 GCA_013349735.1 Rhodospirillaceae bacterium | reverse complement strand
CGGGAGCGGATTTGTGCCTGGCCCAACTGGCCCAGGCGCATGGCATTCCCTATGTCTTAAGTACGGTATCGACCACCGCCATCGAAATGGTGACGGCGGCCGCCGCCCATACAGTCTGGTTTCAGCTTTATCTGTTGCGCCAGGACGAGATTAATCGCGATTTGTTGCGGCGGGCCTGGGCTGCGGGTATCCGGGTGTTGGTGTTGACCATCGATATTGTCGCCTCGGGCACCCGGCGGCGGGATGTCCGTAACCGCTTTACCATTCCTTTTCGGATCGGGCCAAAATTGCTGGCTGATCTGATGCTTCATTCCGGTTGGTCGCTTAACACTTTGCGCGCCGGCCGGCCGTCTTTTGCCAATTTGACCCCTTATGCCAAGGGCAGCACACAGGCTTTGGCGGAGTTTATCACGTCCCAGGTCAGGACGGATCTGAACTGGGAGGATGTCCGCAGGCTGCGGGATTTATGGCAAGGCACTTTGGTGGTCAAGGGTGTGCTGACCCCCGAGGATGCCGGGGCGGCAAGACAGGCCGGGGCCGATGGGATCTGGGTCTCGAATCATGGGGGCCGACAATTGGACGCGGCGCCGGCGAGCATCGACGCTCTTGCCGCCGTGCGCGCCGCTTGCGGCCCAACCCTACCGGTTCTTTTGGATAGCGGCATTCGCTCGGGCGAGGATATTGTCAGGGCCGGGCTGAGGGGGGCGGATTTCGTCTTCTCGGGGCGCTCGTTCTATTACGGCATGGCAGCGGGCGGGGCTGCCGGCGGAGCCAGGGCCGTGACCCTGTTGGCCGAGGATTTGAAACGGGTCTTGGTCCAAATCGGCTGTCCATCCTTTCGGGATCTGGACGAAAAATTTCTTTGGTCGCAGCCGGCGTCGGGAAAAGATGATTATACAGCTTTTCCCGTCGGGTGCGGATAGCCGTCAGGCCCGTTCAATGACTGCTTCTTGCTGCCGAGATACGTGCAGCCAGATCATCCAGTTGTGTCCGTGTCTGGCGCTTGTCCCAATCGATCTCGATGGGCAGTCGAGGCATACTTCGCACATCCGATAGGTAGCGATCCTCGAAATCGCCGTGGCTCGGCCCTGTGCCGGGCAAAACAGGCATCCGTTGGAAAGGGTTGATGCCGAGCGTGATCAATTGGTCGATTGCGGCCTGGCGCCGGTGATTGTGAAAATTTGGGCATTGTAGCTCGGGGACTAAATGGCTGCGCATCTGCTAGGGCCTTTCCTGTAGGCAAGCCGGCACCGGCCTGTGGCTGAGAGCTCGAAGCTCTAACGATTAGATTGCCAAAAAAATATAATGATAATCGCCATGACTTATTTAATTTTTCACCAGCGCCCATATGCAGGTAAAATAATATTAAATACTGATTATATATGTTGATCTTATTAAATTTTGTAAGGCTAAAATAAAAAATATTTTTATTTTTATTTTTTAATAAATATATAAGCTATAATAACAGGCTGTTCTCTTGAAATGACTAAATTTTTTAATTCATGCTGGCGTTAATCCGCATTTCTCGCACCCTTGCCGCTGAGTGTCAGAGGAATTCAGGGGTAACCCGATCGCTTTCGCGCCGTCTGAGCCTTGCCATTAGGAAATTAGAATGACGCTTTTCCCTCGGCTCACCGGCTGGGTTTTCCGGCGTGGCGTGTCGCCTTGGTCTGATCCAAAGCCCATCCGCGAAGAGCTGTTCAGCATCGAGCGGATGAGGGAGCATGCCCGCAGTCTGGCGGTCGCGCAGGGGGTTACCGCTGAGCCGATCAAGGGCTTGGCCCTGGTGGAACGGCTTGGCGACAATGCGGCGGTCCTGCTGGACTGCCACCGTGCCATTGCCAAGGCGGCCGACGAAGGGGGGGCCATAACCCCGGCGGCGGAGTGGTTGCTTGACAATTATCATCTGGTCGAACGTCAGATCCACGCGGTTCGTTCCGACTTGCCGTCCAGCTATTATTGGCAGTTGCCCAAACTGGCCGATGGCCCGTTTGCCGGCTATCCCCGGGTGTTTGGCTTGACCTGGGCCTTTGTGGCCCACAGCGACAGCCGGTTCGATCCCGAGATGTTCCGCGCCTTTGTCCGCGCTTATCAGGAGGTTCAGCCCCTTGCCATCGGCGAGTTGTGGGCCTTGGCCATCACCTTGCGCATCGTCCTGATCGAGAATTTGCGCCGTCTTGCCTTGGGCGTGGTCGGCAATCGGACGGCCCGGCTCTTGGCCGATCTCGTCGCCGATCGCCTGCTGG
>DUZC01000249.1 GCA_013349735.1 Rhodospirillaceae bacterium | reverse complement strand
GAAGCGCGGCATTATTTCGGCAATAGCAATGCCTATGATCCCGCGCGGCGGACATTCATAAGCCTTGGATATACACCGGTCGGCGATATGATCAGCCCAAATGGCGATGAATTCAATGCAGGCCTATTTGCACGCGGTCAGGCGACGATCGATATACCCTTAGGCTCGCACCCATTTTATGGTTTTGGCATGCTGACGGCAACAGCACAAAAAACCGTGACGCCGCGCCTTCTTGACATGGACCTAGGATTTGCCTGGCGTCCTTTTCAAGAGCATGAAAGGCTTGAATTCAGAACCGGTTATCAACGGACCCATGATTTAAAGGGCCCAGTTGATCAGGACCTGATCTATGGCGCCGTCCGCGCCCTATATTAGACGGCAGCTCAAGTTAGAAGTTTAGAAGACAGATCTGGCAATCGGAATGGCGACGCCGCCAATATTGATCGTACCCGCCGAACCCGGCGCGGTCTGCGTGGTTGTGGTCGCGGTCGGTGCAATTAAGGTCATCGACACTTGGCCGCGATCGGTGGTGCTGATGACAGGAACCGATGTACCGCCTGCGATCAGATTAGACGTTGGCGTGCCGCCGAAATATTCAAACAGGCGGCCCAAATAGGATGTTGAAGTCGCAATCGTATTTGTCGTCACATACCAGATCGGCGTCGACCCTAGCCCGGCCGACCGGCACATGAAAGCCGACATGAATAAGGCACCCGATTGCTGTTCGATGAAATAGCTGGTCTCATTCGCAAGGTTCCAATACCAGCCGGTCGATGGCGGCAAGGCGGTGGTGGTTGTGGTGGTGGTTGTTGAGGTCGATGGCAAAGCCGCAGATGGAACTGACCCCGGAATGGAATAGCGCTGGATTTTGAGCGGCTGAGAGGAATTTGCCCATTCCAATTGACCGGTCGTAGCCGAATTGAAACGCAGGGTCAGCGGAATGGAAGTGCCATAGGATTTAATCGGGGATGGTGCCGTTGTTGCCCCCAGCGTCCCGCATCCGGCATATTGGTTGAGACTAACCGGCTGACCATTGACCTGGAGCGAATAATAGCTGGGCAAGGTGCCGGTCACAGAACTGCCCGGATCATAGGCCAATTGGCCTTGCGCAATCGACCAGACCGGCAGCCCGTTCGAATCATAAGAAATAGCCCCCATCAAAAACGCCCCCGGCGAGAGCAAAGCATTGGTCAACCGCGCCTCGATGGCAAAACCAATGCCCGGGTAGCTGGTTGAATACCACCAGCCGGATTGCGGCTGAAAATAGGGAGCGGGCGGCACTGATTGGTTGGGCGCCAGATTGATGGTGAAATTGCCTTGCCCCACATTGGGAAAATCATTGGTGGCGACACCATCAACCTGAATAAGATAGGTCGTTCCAGCATTGGCAACCAAAAGCGCGACACTTTGGAAAATGCCGCTCATCGCATAATTCGTCGTGCCTGGTGTCGACAAATTGGGTGGCAGAGAATAACTCTTATCATTGGGCGCCACCGAATAGACCGATGCCTGGGTGACCGTGCCAATGGTCACACCGGTCGAGCCCGCCGGGATTTGATATATCCGCATAATCGGCTGAAACTGGTAGGACCCGGTATTGTTGGACGTGACTGTGATCGTCGCCGTATTGCTTTGCAGAGGCGTCCATTGAAACCAAACCGTCTGGCCCTGGACCAGCGGTGCTGTGCCGGATGAATTGACGGCAGCCCCGGTGACTGGAACCAATTGTTCGTTGGTTTCCAATTTACCGCCAACCGTAGTCAGCGATGTTGATGTTGTGGTGGTGGTGCCGGTCGTCGTCGCAGTACAGGTTGTCGTTGAATTCGGCGGGGTCGATGATGTCGTCAAGGGCGCAGAAATCGTGCCGCCGGTCCCGGCACTAGGGATGACATAAGAATTGCAAAAGCTATTCGAGCCGACGGCAGCCCAAGCGGGATCCGGCAGGACGCCAAAAGCCAATGCCGCTGTCAGCATCATAAAGGTCCCAAATCGCATTGCGACGTTAAGACCATTCTGAAAGTGCCCAAAATCCGCCATTGCCCGTCCCCAAGAAATACTGCGATCTTGGTTTACCAGCCCATGGTTAACAAAGGATTGCTTTGATTCCGGTCTGATTTTCCGGCAAATCGCCTTGAATTAGACCGACCGGACGGCGGATATGAATTCGAGCACGGTGCGGCGCATAACAGAGGATTGGCTTGCCAGATTATCGGACGAGCCAGCCACCGCCTTTGCGGCCTGTCCGGATTGGCGGGCCAATTGGGCGACCTCGG
>DUZC01000283.1 GCA_013349735.1 Rhodospirillaceae bacterium | reverse complement strand
CGGGGCCGGCGCAAAAATTCTCGGGCCGGTTCGTCTGGGGCGCGATGTCAATGTCGGTGCCAATTCTGTGGTGATTGCCGATGTTCCTGCCGGCATGACGGTGGTGGGGATTCCGGGGCGCGTCGTGCTTCCTGCGGATGCAAGGCGCATTACCCGGCATGGTATCGATCTTGATCATCATTTGATGCCCGACCCGGTGGGCAAGGCCTTGCACTGCATGTCCGAACGTCTGGCCTTGCTGGAAGCCCGTTTGGCGGAGCTTGAACATAAACCCGATGCCGAACTGGAATGCAGCCATTGTGGCGATCCCTGTGGCACCGCGGCCGCCGAGCTAAGGGCGATCCAGCATGCGGGTCAGTCGGTTTGACGATAGGGGCTGTGCAGGGCCGCATGGTTAATGGCCTGGGTCATGGCCGAACGTTCCTGTTTTAGAAACTGAGCAACGGCTGCGCGGAACTGGGGGTCTGGAATCCAATGGGCGCTCCAGGTCGGGGTCGCCTCATAGCCGCGACTGAGTTTATGTTCCCCCTGGGCGCCGGCCTCGACTTTAACCATCTTCTCGGCGATGGCGAAATCAATGGCCCGGTAATAACAAAGCTCAAAATGCAGCCAGCGAAAATCCCCCAGCGCCCCCCAATTTCGGCCATACAGGGTGTCGCCACTGCGTAAATTCAAGGCGCCGGCCACCCACTGGCCGTTTTGTTCGGCCATCATCAGCACCGCTTGCCCCCGCAGGGATTGGCCGAGGCGTAAAAAGAAGTCCAAGGTCAGATAAGCATTGCTCCATTTGCGGTCCACCGTATCAAGATAAAAGCGGTAAAAGGCCTGCCAATGCTCAGCGGTGATGGCGTCACCGGTCAGGGTATGCATCCGCAAGCCCAATTCGCTGGCCTTTTGCCGTTCCTTGCGGATCAATTTGCGTTTGCGGGACGACAAAGCCCCGAGAAAATCTTCGAAATCCCGATAGCCGCGATTGATCCAATGAAATTGTTGGCCCAGGCGCAGCAGCCAGCCGTCGAATTCCAGGGCATTCACCTCTTCCTCGGTGGCAAAATTGATATGCGCCGAGGACAATTGCAATCGGGTCGCCATCTCACTGATTTTCTGGGCCAGAAGCCGTTCGAGGCCTAAACCGGCGGCCTGGGGATGCACCAACAGGCGGCGGCCGGTAACCGGGGTAAAGGGCACCGCGGACAGCAATTTTGGATAATAGGAAAAGCCGGCCCGTTGCCAGGCCTCTGCCCAGGCCCAATCAAACACATATTCGCCATAAGAATGGCTTTTCAGGTAAAGCGGAGCGCAGGCCAGCAGCCTTCCCTGTTCATTTTCAACCAACAAATGCCGGGCCGCCCAACCGGTCTCTTCGACCGCCGATCCGGACTCTTCCAGGGCGGAAAGAAAGGCATGACGGCCAAAGGGGCGATCAATCCCGGCACAACCATCCCAACGCGCGGCATCAATCTCGCGAATGCTGTTTATGCCCCGGATCTTCATGCGCGCTTGGTCCCCGATTCGGAAGCTCGATTTCAGCCTGGATTTGGTATCACGAACTTCCCAATCGGAACACACTGCAAATCAATGCCAGTTGGCGGCAATCAGCGCCCCCATCCGAGCGCCCGGCAGAAAGCTTGTCTGATCCCAGGACGACGGCGTCAGGCTAGCCAAGTCATTGACCAAATTGTCCGCTATTTTGGTATTGAGCAGCAATGCCCCGCCTGCAGTGTCCTGGCTTGCCACTGAGGCCTGCAGAGTCAAAACATCAATGCTTTGCGGCCCCCCGCTGACACTGCTTGTAAGACTATTGCCGCTGTCACCGCCCCATAGCCGATAGAGATCGAGTCCCTGTCCAATCTGGGAACCCGAACCGGCCGGGCTGGCGGCTGAACCGCCATTTGCAGCGAAGATATCCCCGACAGATACGGGCACGACAGCGATCGGCTGGGAAAGGGAACCGACCCGGTTTGCCACCGCATTGGCCGGCGGGTGCGCCGGACCGGGCGGGGTCGGCGGGGTTGGCGGACCGGGCGGCGTTGGCGCAGGCGGTGGGGTTGGACCGGGCGGTGCCGGCGGCCCCGGTGGATGAGGAGCAGGTCCTGGTGCCGGAGGCGGATCGGCGTTGATGGTCAAATTCAACGCCGTGCTGGCCGACAGCCCTCCCATATCTCTCGCTGTCAATTTGATCGCCAGGGCGCCGGTGCTCTTATCCGTCGGCGTCCCGCTTAATCGACCACTCGCCGCATTGAAGCTCAGCCAGGCGGGCAACGCCGCGCCATTCGAGAGTGTCGCCACCGTCGTCAA
>DUZC01000267.1 GCA_013349735.1 Rhodospirillaceae bacterium | reverse complement strand
CCTTGGCTTGCTGGTAACCGCCGTGATGTTGTTGACAACCATCGAGGCCGCCTTCAACCAAATTTTCCGGGTTGCAACGCCGCGTTCACCGATGTCCCGTCTTCTGCTTTACGGGACGGCGATGACCTTAGGACCAATTTTGCTGGGTGCCAGTTTTTCCCTTTCCGCCTGGTTCTGGGCTGCGCGCGACTGGGCCAGCCAGGCCGGGTTTTCGGCACTGGCTGAGGCCGTGACCTTAGGGGCGCCACAGGCTTTGCTGATCCTAGCCTTAACTTTGCTCTACGCTGCCGTGCCCAACTGTCGGGTCGCGCCAGCCGATGCCGCCGCCGGCGGTGTCCTGGCCGGGCTGGCCTTTACCCTGTTGCGATGGGGCTTCGGCCTTTATGTTGCCGATGATCAGACCTATGAAAATATTTATGGGGCAATGGCGGTTCTGCCCCTCTCTCTGCTTTGGCTCTATCTGTCCTGGGCGGTGGTCCTTTCGGGCGCGGAATTGGTGGCAGCCCTGCCGGAATGGCGGCGCGGCGATCCAAACTGAGCGCAAAAGGCTCTAAACGATACCCAGCTTGCTGCGCACGTCATAGGGATGTTGGCTGGACCATTTGCGCACGAAATCCTCCAACGCGCTGTCACCCGCGTCGGGCAGCATGACTTTGAGAGTCACCCGTTGATCCCCGCGACCGCTGCCAGACGGCACGCCTTTGCCTTTCAGGCGCAAGGTGGTGCCGCTATTCGCTCCCGCGGGGATGTTCAAGGTGACTTTGCCGTCGATGGTCGGCACGGTGATCTTTCCGCCCAGAACAGCCTCGCCCAGGGTCACCGGCAAAGTCAGCAGGATATCGTCGCCTTCGCGCGTAAAAAACGGATGGGATTCCACCTTCAGTTCCACCAATGCGTCCCCGGACGCGCCGCCGAGCACCTTATTGCCCTGGCCCTTAAGCCTTAGAGTGGCGCCATCCTTGCTGCCGGGCGGGACCTTGACGTCGAGACTTTTGCCATTGGGCAGAGTGATCCTTTTGGTGGCCCCCATGACCGCTTCGCTCAAGGTGATCTTAAGGCTGTATTGCTGGTCGGCGCCCTTGGCCGCCGCGGGCTCGTCCTGATCGAAGAAAGACCAGGGCTTGCTGCGGCCTTTGCCACGGCGGCGCAGCAATTCGGCAAAAATATCGTCGGCATTATTACCGAAATGAAAGCCTTCCCCGCCGCCGCCCGGGCGATGGCTCTGGCGCGCCCGCTCGGTCCCATTGGCATCAATTTCCCCGGCGTCAAAGCGGGCGCGCTTGGCCGGATCGCCCAGCAGGTCATAGGCGCCACTGACCTTTTTGAATTTCTCTTCCGACTGGCGATTGTCCGGATTCAAATCCGGGTGCAGTTTACGCGCCAGCTTCCGATAGGCGCTTTTAATCTGTTCCTGGCTGGCATCCCGGGCCACACCGAGCGTCTTATAGGGATCGTCCACCGTCTATCCTGACCTTTCGTTGCTAAAACCCATGCCATCGCCTATACCCTGGCCCCCGCCTTCGGCATGCGACGAATGAGAAATTTGCTCTATTGTAAGGCCGATTTTACCATAACCAAGTTTAACATTCTGTTCGCCGCCGAGCCTCGGGAAATTAAGATATGGTGCAGACAGACACAGATCCCATCACCCTTTTTCAGCAATGGCTGAAAGAGGCCGAAGCTACCGAACTCAACGACCCGACGGCGATGGCCCTGGCCACCGCCACGCCGGACGGACGGCCTTCGGTGCGCATGGTCCTGCTCAAGGGGGTGGACCGGCAGGGTTTCACTTTTTATACCAATCTCGAAAGCCGCAAAGGCATGGAACTCGAAAACAATCCTCAAGCCTCGCTGTGCTTTCACTGGAAAAGCCTGCGCCGACAGGTAAGAGTTGAGGGCAGCGTGCGCAAGGTCAGCGAACAGGAAGCCGACGAATATTTCGCCTCTCGTCCCCGCGGCAGCCAAATTGGGGCCTGGGCCTCGAGCCAGTCGCGACCTTTGACCGGACGCTTTCTTCTGGAAAAGCGCATCGGTGAATATGCCGCCCGCTTTGGTCTGGGCAAAGTTCCCAGACCGCCGCATTGGAGCGGCTTCAGGGTCGCTCCGGACTATCTGGAATTCTGGCAGGACCGCCCCTTCCGGCTTCATGAGCGCCGCGTTTTCCGCTGCCTTGAGGATATTTGGCAAGAGGAGCAATTATTTCCATGACCACCCCCGCCCTTGATCCGCGCGACCGCCTGATGCGCCTGGCGACCTATTTCTCGGTGGCGGCGGGATTGACCCTGATCGGCGTCAAACTGGCAGCCTGGATGGCCAC
>DUZC01000222.1 GCA_013349735.1 Rhodospirillaceae bacterium | reverse complement strand
CCAGGGCCAAAAATAAAGGCTGATTGAGCCGCTCGAGCTGTCGACAAAGCGCGGGCAAGACCGTGGCTTCGGTATAGCCGCGATAATCCGGCCGAGTCGGATCACCCTGATCGGCCTGGACCGGCTCATTGATGAAAACCACCAGCTTGCGGTCCGGCCCCGGTAATCCCAAGGCACGGCGCTGGCTTAATCGGGCAGAGCGCGTCGCCTGTTGCGGCAGTTGCGCCAGGCAAGCCAATCCCGGGTGACCGGTCACCGTCAGGCAAGCGGCCGGCACGCCATCCGCCAGGGCTTCCTCCCTGGCTTTGTCATCCATCACCGCATAGACATCCGGCCAAAAGGGCGGGTGCCCATCCATCATCAGCCGCATGCGATAGTTCATCCAGTTATCAAGCACGCAAACCGTGCGCAGCCCCAGCCGGCCTGCGGCCCGGGCCAGGGTCAGAGCCAAGGGGTCGGCCAAAGAGGTGCCAAAGCAAAGCGCACGGATCCCGTTGTCGCGCAGCCATAGCGACGCATCGGCACAATCTTGGGGGAATTTGACCCTTGGCAGATCGGCAGCAGCCCGCCCCAGCGGACCATGATCAAGAAGTCCAACCGGATGGCCGCAATCGGCTAAATGAGTCAGCACCGGAAGGATAGCATTGGCGCCGCCGGGGTCGCCGGCGGCAAACAAAATTCTCGGAGAGGGTTCAGCCAAGACCGCCCGCGGGCGTCAGCCGTAGGCACTGACCTGGGCAGGTTGGCCTTCAGCCAGGGCCGCCGTCCCTTCGCCCCTTTCCTCCTTGGTCAAGGATTCCAGCAGACCGGCAGCAATTTCCCGATTGATATCGATCAGCACCTGCATGGTTTCCGGCGAAGGATCGCCCAAAGCCGCGACGGTTTGCTTGTCGACGAATTGACAGAGCGTCAACATATTCAAAGTGACGTCGCTGGGGGTCACCGGCTCGGCGCCTTCGGGGGTTTCCAAAGCCAGAGTCAGGTCAGCCTGAAAAATCGTCCAAAGCCGCCAATTCAAGCGCAGCACTTCGCGCATCGCGTTAAGATCAGAGCCACGGGCCGCCAGCGCCATGCGACGACCGGCCTCAGTCAGCGCCCAGGCTTCGGTCCGGCGGGGATTTCCCTCGACGGGCGTGCCGGCATTGAGAGCAGCGTTCGCGTAAGGACTCATTGTCGCTCCACAAGTTCGAAATCCTGCGCAATGGCATCGAAAGCCACAGCTATACCCCACCGACGCTAGCACCGATCCCTTAACAAAGTCATAAAAATCCTAAGGCTGACAACCCGGAAGAAGTTGCATGCCGCTGGGCAGAAATTGCTGGCCGGCACCCGGCAAAAGGCGTTTCTTGCCTGCCGCGCCGGAGTTAAGTTTTTAATGAATACAATGCTCTAGCCTGTCTGGCATAGCTCTTGCTGGTAAGCTTGGCGCCCATTATTACGGCCAAGGAAACGCGATCATGGATGTCAACGCCGTCGCAGCACAGACAACAGCCCGAGATGCCACACCGGCACTTGGAGATGAGTTAAGCCAATTTGGCTCCGATGGTGGTTTTGCCGCCCTGTTGGCGCAATCCGCCCAACAGATGAGCCAAAATGGCCTGCAGAAGATTTCGGCCAAGACCCTGTCCTTGTTCAAAACGATGCAACCGGCCAGCCCACCGCCGGCACCCTCGGCGCCGGCGCCGATAGCGGCCCAGAACAATGGCGCGACCAATCCGCCGCCAGCGGCCTCAGCCGCGCCGGCCCAAGATCCGTCGGCAGCAACGAACAATAATCCACCGCCCGCACCGACCAGCACCAATTCCTCGCAGGCGGCAAGCACAAGCAGTGAGAGCAATGATCAAAGCAACAGCGATGATCAGCAGACATCCGCAGAGGCTGCGCCCGATGCCAGCAGCAAAACAGCGGGGGCGAACAACGGCAGTGCCGGACAGTCCAACAAGGTCACCCAGACCCAGACGGGCAAAGCCACCAAAAGCGATAAAGACAGCAAGCAGACTGACGCCAAGCAGGCCAGTGAACCTGACCCGGCGCTGAGCCAGACCATCCTGGCGGCAGCGACGGTGGCTGCGCCGGTGGCCGTCATCGCCAATCCGACCCAAACCGCTGCCACCCCAGATGCCGGCCAGGCGGCGGTTCAGGTGGCAAACGGCGACAAGGCGGCCGCACCCCAAGATGCTAAAGACGCCGCGGCGGGCCAAAGCAGCGGTGATGCCGCGGCAGCTGCAGCGGCGGCCCTGGCAGCCGCGACAGAGGCAGCAGCGACGACGGCAGCCGCTGCAGATGCCGCTGCCAACGCCAATGCCGCTCAAGCCACCCCGGCAGCCAATG
>DUZC01000240.1 GCA_013349735.1 Rhodospirillaceae bacterium | reverse complement strand
CTGAAGCACTCTAGGGCCCCTGTGCGAACGAAAAATCTCCGATTTTTCAATGCTCAAGCGCCGCTCGGGCTTAAGAGTTTTTCAGCTTTTTGATTCAGTCAAAATGCGAAAAACTCTAAAGCCTTATATGCCCCGGCCGGCCAGCCATTCCTGGGCCCGTTTTTTTGCCAGCTGCAACTGAGGCAGGGCTAGGGTTCGTCCCAATTCCTCACGATCGATGAACGCCGTGCTGTCTCCCAGCTGAGCCGCCAGTTCGAGCCAGCTATAGGCCCGCACAGGATCCGCCGTGACCAGCCGCCCTTGCCAATAGACCCGCCCTAAATAATGTTGGGCCGCGGGATGCCCCTGATCTGCGGCCTGCTGCAGGTACAACAGGCCGGCCGCCGGATCAAGCGGGACCACCACCCCCCGCAAATGAGCGACACCCAGCGAATATTGGGCTGGCGCATAACCTTGCTGAGCCGCGGCGCGCAACCAGTCCGCCGCCTCGATGGAACGACGCGAGGGCCGATGACCGGTCCATTGGGCCGGGTCGCCATCCAACAGCAACAGCGCCAATTGATAACGGCCTTCGGCGCTGCCCAATTGCGCCGCCTTGCGATACCACACTGCCGCATCATTGAGATTTTTTGCCACGCCCAAGCCCTGTTGATAAAGGCGGCCCAGGATCAATTGACTTTCGACATCGTTTTTGTCGGCGGCCGGCATATACCAGCGCACCGATTGCGCCTCATCTTTGGGAACACCGGTGCCGTTGCGATAAAGCTCGCCCAAGGCAAACATCGCCGCAACATTGCCTTGTTTCGCCGCCTTGCGATACCATTCGGCGGCATCGCTGGGATTGACCGCGGTCCCCTCACCATCCTCTTCCATCTGGCCCACTTCATACTGGGCCTCGGGGAGCGCTTTGTCCGCCGCCTGCCGGAACCAATTAAAGGCCTGAACGGGGTCCGCTTCGACGCCCTTTCCCTCGCGCAGCGCCACCCCCAGATCAAACTGAGCCTGCGCATTGCCGGCCTTGGCGGCCACGGTTAATTCCTTGACGGCGCGGGCATAGTCGCCCCGCGCCATGGCTTGCGCACCGGCGGTCTCGGCCAGCGCTCGGTTGGCCACCAGGACAAGAAGCAGACCGGTAATCAGAGTTTTTGCGAGTGAGGACATCGGGACAACTGAGAGGGTAAGGGAAATCCGGACTCAGTGTCCCATGCTCGCTTGCCATTGTAAATCCGGGCCAATAAGCGACAATAGCGCTCCAGGAGCGATCCAGGCTTTCCCAGAGAGAATCGATGCCCCTACATCGTCGGCATGGCACACCCCCCAGTCTGGCCGAACTCGAAGAGCTGGCAGGCCGTGAATTGGCGCGCATTCCCTGGGAATTGCGGCGCCATCTCAATCAGTTGGTCATCCAAATGGCTGAATTTCCCGACGAGGAAACGGAAGAAGCCCTGGATCTGGACAGCTCCTTTGATCTGCTTGGCCTTTATTGTGGCGTCGCCATGACCGACCAGTCCTTGATGGATGTCCACACGCAATCAGACCTGATTTTTCTTTATCGGCGCCCCATCCTGGATTTCTGGTGTGAAAGCAGCCTGGATTTGGCTGCCGTGATCCGCCATGTCCTGATCCATGAGATCGGCCATCATTTTGGCTTTAGCGATGAGGATATGGAACGGATCGAAAATGAGTAAGGGCCTTAATCAGTTTGGACAGCCGGTCGGCTTGGCGCTTCCCGATTGGCGCGAGCCTCCGCGCCCGTCGGGCACAGTGCTGGAAGGGCGTTATTGCCGAATCGAAAAACTGGGTGCGGAGAAACATGCCGAGTCCTTGTGGGCAGCCCATCAGCAAGCAGCGGATGGGCGGGACTGGACCTATCTGTTTTTCGGTCCCTTCGAAAATTATGACGCCTTTGCAAATTTTTTGCGGCAGTCCGCCCGTTCCCAGGATCCTTTTCACTTCACGGTCATCGATAAAGCCTCGGGACAAGCGCTGGGAACCGCTGCCCTGATGCGGATTGATCCGGCTAACGGTGTCCTGGAAGTCGGGCATATCGTTTATTCCCCGGCCCTGCAACGCCATCGCGTGGGAACCGAAGCCATGTATCTTCTGATGCGATTGGCCTTCGATGAGCTGGGATATCGCCGTTATGAATGGAAATGTGACGCTTTGAACCAGCGCTCAAGAGCGGCGGCGGAACGCTATGGCTTTCGATTCGAAGGCTTGTTCCGGCAAGCGATCATCTATAAAGGACGCAGCCGGGATACCGCCTGGTATTCTATCATTGATCAGGAATGGCCTCAGATCCGGCAGGCCTTCCAGCGCTGGCTGGCGCTGGAAAATTTT
>DUZC01000145.1 GCA_013349735.1 Rhodospirillaceae bacterium | reverse complement strand
TTGGCCTCTGTGTCAGCGGCGGCCTTGCCGGCGCCTTGGTTGGTGTTGACCGGTTCGCCCGACGCCAATTTTTGGCCCAATCATCCCGCCCAACAGGGCTTCTACCTGCTGCGGGCGAAAAGCCGCCTGGTTGAATTGGCCGGGCGTTTGCGGGGATGATCGTCCGACTGCTTCTGCTTCTGGCCTTGTTCTGCCCCTTGACGGCGCGCGCGCAGGGGGATCCGCCGTTGATCGTCGATTTGTCCAATCATCTGGTTGCCATCACCACCGGTTTTACCGGCGCGACGGTGCTTTTATTCGGGGCCGTCGAAAGCGAAGGCGATCTGGTGGTGGTGGTGCGCGGTCCGGTCCAGGCGGAAATGGTCCGCCGCAAAGAGCCGGTTCTTGGGATTTGGATCAATCGCGGCAAGGCTATTCTGGCCGAAGTGCCGGCTTATTACCAGGTGGCGGCCAGCCGTCCTTTGGACGAAATTGCCGGGCCGGCGGTTCTCGATCGCCACCAGATCGGCCTTGATCATCTGGCGTTCCTGGTCCGTCGCAAAGATCGGAAACAGGAAGATACCGATTACCGTCAGGCCTTGCTGCGCCTGAAAGTGGCGGCCGGGCTTTACGGTGCCGCGGTCGAGCCGGTCAGTTTCGTCGGTCGGCATTTGTTTCGCACCGAAATGACCTTTCCGGCCAATGTTCCGACCGGAACTTATTCGGTCGAGGTCTATCTGATGCGCCGTGGCGAGGTGGTCAGCGCCCAGACCACGCCCCTGATCGTCTCAAAAATCGGGGTCGGTGCCGAAGTTTTTGACTTCGCTAACCATCAAGCGGCACTCTATGGTCTTTCGGCGGTGCTGTTGGCGGTGGCCGCCGGCTGGCTTGGGGCCGTGGCATTCAGGAGAAGTTAGTCATGTCGCAATCTGAAAGGCATCAGCCTGAAAAAGTGACCGGCCGTACTTTTCTGGTGGTTGTTGACGATACCGAGGAGATGCGGGCCGCGCTTCGCTATGCCTGCCGCCGCGCCCTGCATACCGGGGGGCGGGTCGCCTTGCTGCGGGTGGTGGAACCGGCTGAATATCAGCATTTCGCCTTGATTGGGAATCTGATGGAGGCCGAGGCGCGGCAGGAGGCCGAGGTCTTGCTGCAGCGTCTGGCCGCCGATATCTATGACCTGTCCGGCGAATTGCCGGTGCTTTATGTGCGGGAAGGCGTTCCCCGCGATCAGCTGTTGGCGCTGATTGACGAGGAGCCGGAGATTTCGGTTCTGGTGCTGGCGGCCGGTACTGGCTCGGAAGGGCCGGGGCCGTTGGTTTCGGCGATGACCGGACGCTATGTCAATCGCCTGCGCGTGCCGGTGACCATTGTGCCGGGGCAATTGTCCAATGAGGCGATAGACGCCCTGAGTTAACGGTCACTGTCCTTGACGAAGCAAATCGGGTGAACCATCTAGCAACTGTGTAAGCGCTTACGCCATGAGGTCCTTCAGCATGTTCATTCAAACCGAAACGACGCCCAATCCCAATACTTTGAAATTTATTCCCGGCCGAACCGTGATGGAACGGGGAACGCGCGATTTTGCTGATGCCGTGGCGGCGGCGGCCTCGCCTCTGGCGGGCCGTCTCTTCGCGATCGACAGTGTGGTGCGGGTGTTTTTCGGGTCTGACTTCATTACCGTCGGCAAACAGCCGGACATGGAATGGACGGTGCTGAAGCCACAAATTCTGGCGGCGATCATGGACCATTTCACCTCGGGCGCCGCCGTTTTGTCGACCGAGGCCGTGGCTGACGGCAATGACGATCAGGACAGTGATGTGGTCAAGCAGATCAAGGAATTATTGGAGACGCGGGTTCGCCCGGCGGTGGCCAATGATGGCGGAGATATCGTTTTTCGGCGTTTCGAAGATGGCGTCGTCTATCTGCATATGCAGGGGGCCTGCTCGGGCTGTCCCAGTTCAACCGCGACTTTGAAGCATGGAATTCAAAATATGTTGCGGTATTATGTTCCTGAGGTACAAGATGTGGTGGCGGTAGACTGATTTTTTCCAGTCTTTCTGCCCCGATTTGTGCGGTGCAATATTTTTTTGTTGCACTGCAGCGTATAGATTGGTTAACGTCACGGCTAGGAAAGGGTCGTTTTTCTACGGGGTACCTTAAGGAACAGAACGGGAAGCAATAGGGAATGCATTACAAAACACGGACCTCGCGCCACAACGGGGCCTCGATCGCTTTGTTGGCCTTGTTGGCTTTTGTCGTTGTTGCTCTTTCGGCCTCGGTCTGGGGCGGCTCGCCAGCGCCACGTCTGCCTGAGCGTTTTGCCGCGGCCACCAGTGCCAATGGCGCCCTGCCGCCGCC
>DUZC01000213.1 GCA_013349735.1 Rhodospirillaceae bacterium | reverse complement strand
GGCCCCCGAAATTCGCCTGGTCAATCGAAATCAAGACCGGGCCCAGCAGTTGGCCGACCAAATAGGCGGTCCGGTTCGGGTGGTTTCCTGGGACGAGCGGGCAATCGCTTTGGCTGGAGCGGGTTTGTTGGTCAACACCACCAGCCTGGGGATGACCGGCCATCTTGAATTAGAACTCGATCTTACTGATTTGCCGGGGGATGCGCTGGTCAACGACATCGTTTATGCTCCCTTGCATACTGATCTGCTGGTCCGTGCGGCAAAGCGCGGTAATCCGGTGGTAGATGGATTGGGTATGCTCCTGCATCAGGCGCGGCCAGGCTTTGCCGCCTGGTTTGGGCCAATGCCCGAGGTTACCCCAGCGTTGCGAAAATTCGTGGAGGAGGCATGATCGTTCTTGGACTGACCGGTTCGGTGGGCATGGGCAAAACAACGGCGGCCAAACAGTTGCGCCGTTTGAAAGTGCCGGTCTTCGACGCCGATGATGTTGTTCATCAATTACTGGAAAAGGGCGGCAAGGCCGTTGCACCCGTCGAGGCTGCCTTCCCCCATGTCGTTTTTGGTGGCGAAGTCGAGCGCGCGCGATTGGGTGCTCGGGTCTTTGATGACATCAGTGAACTGCATCGTCTCGAGGCTATTTTACATCCCTTGGTGTGGGAGGCCAGAGATGCGTTCCTGCGCCGCGCCCGCCGTGCGCGTCATCAATTGGTGGTCCTTGATCTGCCGATGCTGTTTGAAACCGGCGCTGATCACGAGGTAGACGGGGTCGTGGTCGTAAGTTGTCCCGCTTTTCTTCAGGCCGCCCGGGTTTTAGCGCGCCGGGGGATGACACCGGGCAAGTTGGCGGCAATCCGCCATCGTCAGGTTCCGGATCAGCAAAAGCGTCGTTGGGCCGATTTGGTGATTGAAACAGGCATTGGCCAAAGGTCTAGTTTGCGGCAACTGGTCAAGATGGTCCGCAGCTTGAAAAGCGCATAATGCGTGAGATTGTTCTGGATACCGAAACCACGGGTCTTGATCCGGCAACGGGTCATCGCGTGGTTGAGATCGGTTGCGTCGAGCTTTTGAACCATCTACCCAGCGGTCAGGTTTTCCACTGCTATCTGAATCCCGAGCGGCCAATGCCGGCAGAGGCCTTAGCCATTCATGGCCTGTCGGACGAATTTCTTGCTGACAAGCCGGTCTTTGAATCCATCGCCGAGCCCTTTCTTGCTTTCATCGGCGAGGATCCGCTGATCATCCACAATGCTGACTTTGACCTCAAATTTCTGAATTGGGAATTAAAGCTGCTGAGCCGGGACCCTTTGGTCAAAAGCCGAGCGATTGATACGGTTGCCCTGGCGCGTCGCCGCTTTCCTGGTTCACCAGCCAATCTTGACGCATTGTGCCGCCGCTTCGGTATCGACAACTCTTCTCGCGACAAGCATGGCGCCTTATTGGATGCCGAGCTTTTAGCCGAAGTTTACCTGGAATTGATCGGTGGCCGTGAACCAGGTTTGGCCTTAGCGGCTGAACCTTCTGCGGCCGCGCAAGTCGCGCGGGAGGGGCCTGCCAATGCGCCCCGTTTGCCGCGTCCTCACGCGGCCAGCCCCGAGGAAGAGGCCGCGCATACGGCATTCCTTGGGACATTAACCAACCCTATTTGGACTGCCGGTTAATTGGCAGGGCTTTGACCGGCGGCCAGCTCTTCCATCCGGCTCCGATACAGGGTCATGAAGTCAATCGGCTGCAACAATACCGGCGGGAAACCACCGTCACGCGTCATATCGGCGATAATGTTCCGGGCGAAGGGAAACAACAGCCGAGGACATTCAATCAGCAGAACCGGCTGCACATGCTCCTCGGGCAGGTTCAAAGTGAACAGCCCGGCATAAGACAGATCAGCAAGAAACACCAATTTCTCTTTGATTTTGGCTTCAACCACCAGCTGAAGCACAACCTCGAAGCGAGACTCAGCAAAAGGTTGAGCGTTAAGGTCAACCCGAACGCTCAGTTCCGGCCCGCCGCTGCCTAACTCTGCGTATATTCCTGGCGCGCCCGGCACCTCAAAGGAAAGATCTTTGATATATTGCGCGTTCACCTGCAGGTTGGGGGCTTGTTGTTCTTCCGTACCGTTGGTCATGTTTCACTCCTGAATTCCAGGATCTGAGTGGCTCGTGGCAAAAACCGGGCAAAGGCCGCCGCCTGATTTTCCACAACGCTTTGATCTGGTGGACCTAATTGATCTTACACTTGGGCACCAAGCGCAAGAATCGGACCACTAGCACGGAAAGCCGGGCAGCACAACCCGGCAGCGCTCATCGGCTGGGGCAATTGCTTGCTCTTTACGGCGCAACCGCATATGTACAAGG
>DUZC01000116.1 GCA_013349735.1 Rhodospirillaceae bacterium | reverse complement strand
TCATGGCCAGATAGTCTTGATTGGTAACAAAATGGGCTATGCAGGACAGGGCAATTTGGCGCAGGGCGGCTGTGGCATTCATGGCGCCGTCAAGGCTGATGGTGCGGGCTTTGCTTGAGGTGAGGGGCGCCTGTTCCAGCAGGGCGAAGCCGCGTTTCGCCTTGGTAAGCAGGGATAAGCGGGCCGACAGGTTTTGTGTCAGGGACAAAGCAAGTTGGAAAAGATGATCGGCATCGCCAGACTTTAATTCCAGTTCGGCCTCGGTGACCGGGGCGGAATAGGGGCCGGCCAGGACCTGTCCCTGATCCAGAGCCAATTCCACGGTCCAACCCGGTTCGCTGAGAAGGTAGGTGGTTCGCCGAATCTCCGTTGAAAACACCGCTTGCAAATTGGTTTGGCCGATAGTTTCGGCTAAGGGTGTGTCGGTCAGCAAGCGAAGGTCGGGAACATCATCAAAGATATCCCACTCCCATTCATTCCGGCTCCAGGCGCCCGCTTTTTCATCGGTGGTTTTAAGGGTCTGGATTCGCCTGCGGCCGATCGTGCGAATTCGCAGCACTGCCCCTTGGGCGCGCAAATGACCCTCAGCAGTGTCAAAATAAGCAGACTTTTCCAGGCGGGTGCGGGCTTTCTCCTGCTTTAAGCGGCCGAGCAGGGGGTGGCGCCGAAGTTGCTGGAGGGCAACCGGATCAAGTTGGAATTTCAGTTCTGTTTCGCTGCCCATGCCCTCTCCAGAGCGCGATCATATCTGAAGCAGGGGCGATGGGAAAGCTCCTGAGATGATGTGGCTGTTGCACCTTGACACAGGCTTTGTCATCCTGGCTGTGGTGCTCCGGATGAAATGGGGCCCGAAACGGGGGGGCATAAGCATGGTAAGGCGATGGGGCGCATTGGCCCTGATGGCGGTGGGGCTGTCGGCATGTGGTGCGGCCTTTGACGCCGATCACCTGTGGAATGACATCACTTTCTGGCAGGACGGTAAAGCCAGCGAGGGCGCTATGGCCGCTCTGGGCAAGGGCGATTTCGCCAAGGCCGAAGGGCTGGCGAATGATGCACTGCATCGTAACCCCCAGGATCCTTACGCAATTTTAGCCCTCGGCGTCGTGTTTGAAAACACGGCACGACCGGATTTAGCCCGTCAATATTTCAGTTCTTTGGTGTCGATGAACCCGCAGGTCACCGCCATGGTCGGTGTGGGGCCGGCGGCTGAACGGCGCACCCTTGCCGAGATTGGCCGCCAACATCTGGCGGCCTTGGCCAGCCGTCCAAAGCCGGGATATGTCGAACCGCCCGCCCAGCCCGCTCTGTTGAACGTGCCGCCACCGCCTGGTTTCAGTCCTGGTGATATCGGAAGCCCGGACGAGGCCAATATCATTCTTCGCTTTCAAACACTTAGGCAGTTGCTGGATGAAGGCTTGATCACCCGCGACGAATATAACGAGCGACGAGGCACCAATCTTGGCGCTTTATTGCCTTATACGGCCCCGCCAGCAGCGGTGGGGCTGACCAGGCCGGCTCCGGAGGCCGAACAGTTGGTGCATCGGTTGCGCTATCTGGCGGTCGCTTTCGAAGAGCGGGGAATATCCGCCCGTGAGCAAGCCGCTGAGCGAACGATCATTCTAGAGGCCCTGATGCCGGCGCAGCCCGGCAAAAGGAATGACGCGCCGCCGGTCGTTAAGGATCAGCTTCAGGCCGCGGCCGTGGTGGGGCGGCTTGAACGGCTGAGATCAGCCAATGTGATTACCGCTGAAGAGCAAAGCCGTGAAAGCGCGGCGGTTTTCAAAAATGTTCAGGCCTATATTGAGAAGTCCGAAGCGGCGGCGCGGATCGCGGCGGGCGTTCTTCCGCCGGAAAAGGCGGCTTCCATGGTGGGGGCAGGGGTCCAACTGGGGGCATTTCATAGTGAGGCCGAGGCCCAAAAAGCCTGGGCGGCTCTGCAGAAAGCCTATCCGACCGAGTTGGGCGCTTTGCAGTTTATGGTCAAGGCCGAGAAGCAACGCCGCCGCGGCACTGTTTTTCGTCTGAAGGCCGGTCCGGTCGCGGACCGCAAAGCGGCCGTTGCCCTTTGTCGCCAGCTTTCGCGTAAAGGCCAGACCTGTGCCGCGACCGTTTTAGGGAAATAGTGAAAGCGGGCTTTGCGCGGGCCTTGCGTTTGGTTCTTTGGTCGATTATAGTTTTTCTCCGCCCAAGTCCGGGCCCTCTTCCTTTTGGCAATCTGCCCGCGTGCCCGTACGAGTGGCACGACAGGCGGTTGTCGCGACAAAACAGAGATATCGGATTTCTGGCGAGAAAATGGATTGACGTGGTTGGGTTTGTTAGCGTATAAGCCCGCCTCTTCCGGGGTTTCGGCCCTGGGTTGCT
>DUZC01000277.1 GCA_013349735.1 Rhodospirillaceae bacterium | reverse complement strand
ATGCATTTCCTGGCCCATGCCGGGCTGCTCGAGAAGGGGCTCAAATTGCGGCCGATGGTCTTGCCGGACCGCTTCATTGAACATAACACCCAGGACCTGCAATATGACGAGGCCGGTCTCAACGCCGCGCAAATCGTCGCAATGGTCATCAACACTCTCAATAGCGAAAAAGCCCAGGCACCAGCCCTGCTGTAACCTGGAAACCCACGGGGAAGGAAAAACAATGAGCGTATTAAGCCTCGATATCGCTTCGCAGATCGTTGATGTCGCCCTGGCCAAGGGCAAGGAAATGGGTTTCGGGCCGCTGACTGTCGCGGTTTTAGACGCTGGCGGGCAAATCAGAGTGTTAAAGCGTGGCGACGGTTCCAGCCTGCTTAGACCAGAAATCGCTGTTGGCAAGGCTTGGGGCGTGTTGGCCTTGGGATTTGGTGGACGGGAGTTGGCCCGTCGCGCCGCGAAAATGCCGGCCTTTTTCAATGCCGCCTCAGATTTGGCGGGGGGGAAATTGGTTCCGGTTCCGGGTGGCGTTCTCATCCGTTCCGGAAGCCAGATCGTCGGGGCTGTCGGGGTTACCGGTGACTTATCAGAAAATGATGAACTTTGCGCCGTTGCCGGCATTAAAGCGGTCGGATTGACCGCAGAAACCGGTGACCCGGAGTAATTTACGGAAGCCCATTAATCCATTTTGCCAGAGCCGCCTGAAGCGTGTCGGGCCGTAGCGGTTTGCGCAAGAAATCATTCATCCCGGCCTGCAGACAAAGCTCCCGGTCTTCGTCAAAAACATTGGCGGTCAAAGCGATAATCGGTTTCTGCACATAATCGGGCATAGCACGGATGATGCGGGTCGCGGACAAGCCATCCATAACCGGCATGCGCATATCCATTAAGATCAGGTCATAAGCATTGCGACTGGCCATCGTCACCGCGACCTCGCCATTCTCAGCCATATCGGCGCCGATCCCGAGATTGGCCAGCAAGATTTTCAGGACCTCTCGATTTACCCCGACATCCTCGACCACCAGAACCCGCAAGGCCCTAAAGTCGCGAACCGTCACCGCCGCCTCGGTCACCTGGCCTTTGAGACAATCGGCCGGCTGCAGCAGGGCGGTAAACCAAAAGCAGCTACCCTCGCCCGCGATGCTCCGGACTCCAACCCCGCCGCCCATCAGCGCCGCCAATTGTTTGGTCAGCGCCAAACCCAGGCCACTTCCGCCAAACCGCCGGGTAATTGACATATCAGCCTGCTCAAACGGGGTAAACAGACGGGCCAGCGCCGGTGCTTCCATGCCAATCCCGCTATCTTCAACTTCGAAACGCAGCATTAAACCCGATGCGGAGACATCGACCAACGCAACCCGCAAGGTCAAGCCACCATGCGCTGTAAATTTTAAGGCATTACTCAAATAATTAATCAGGCATTGCCGCAATCTTAACACATCACCAACTAGATTCTCCGGTAAATCATCGGCAACACAGACATCAAAACTTAGTCCTTTTTCTTCAATCATATTAGAGAACTGTCCGGACACACCCGCCAAAAGTTGAGAAAGTGAAAAGTTTACGGGAACTATTGATAAGCGCCCTGCTTCAACTTTTGACATATCCAGAATATCGTCAATGATATGCAGCAAATGATCCGCCGCTTGACCAATTTTTTTTACCATTTCGCCATGGCTGGGATTTTCGATCAGTTGACCCAGCGCCCCGGCAAATCCGATGATGGCATTCATCGGCGTGCGGATTTCATGGCTCATATTGGCCAGAAAATGGGACTTAGCCATGCTGGCCGCCTGCGCCTCATCCCTGGCCTTAAGCAGCAAAGACTCGGCAAGCTTATGTTCCGTGATGTCTTCGCCGGAACAGAGCAAACCGGAAATCTGCCCGGCTTCATCGCGGACCAGCGCATTGTGCCAGGAAATCGTCCTGTTTCCTCCGTCTTTGAGGACAATCGTTCCTTCAAAACCGTTTCCAACCTGAAAATTTTCCGCGGTCATCGCTGAAAAATGTTCATAGGCTTGTTGCCGTTCCTTTTCGGGAACAAAGCGGTCAATCCAGTTAAAGCCAATGACATCAGTGGCCTCATATCCCAGAATCTCCAGGCCCTTTCGATTGATCAGCGTGACCCGATACTGCAGGTCAACCGCCAGGATGATCACCGCGGCGATATCCAAATAGCGTTGCGCCCGCTCTTTCTCGGCTCTCAATATAACGCTGTTCTCAATCTCAACCCTGGCTTGGGTCTGCGCTATCGCCACCTCGAGCCGGCGTCGTTCGGCCATCTGACGGGTAAGAAAAAGACTGATGGTCTGCGCCCATTTCTTAACGACGAGCCGCACATTCCAAAGCATATTTGAAGAAATTGCCTCTC
>DUZC01000239.1 GCA_013349735.1 Rhodospirillaceae bacterium | reverse complement strand
TGATGCGTCTATTGCGGGGGTCCCCCGGATTATTGGTAATAACCGGCTCGACGTCGGCCCGGCCGACCACGCGATCAACCCGTTCCGGGGGGACGCCCGCGGCCATCAGCGCGCGGCGCGTCGCAAGGGCTCGATCGGCCGACAATTCCCAATTGGTATAGTTGGACTGACCAGCAAATGGAGTGGGGTCGGTATGTCCGGAAATAGCGATCCGTTCTGGCAGTTGCTTGACGACCCTGCCAATCAGATCAAGCATTGCCCGGGTATGGCCGTACATATCGGGTGAGCCCTTGGGAAACATCGCCAGTCCGTCTTGATCGACGATCTGAATGCGCAAACCTTCTGGCGTGTTATCAACCATCAGGCTATCAGCCATTTTCTTCAGTTCGGGGATTCCGTTTATGGCTTGTTTCAGCATTTCCTGGGCACGATCAAACTGCTTTTGTTCGCGTTGCGCATTGGCCTTGATAATTTGCGCCTCGCTCATGGCTTTGGCTTGTCCCTGAGCTCCACCCTGAGCCTGACCTTCGGTTTTGGCGTCTGCCGCCGCCGCACTGGCCCCACCTTCACCGGCTCCCGCACCTTCTTCCGCACCCTCTTTGGGTTCGCTGAGGGCATCGCCACCCTGGCCGATGGTCGGCGGCGGCAAAGAAAGGCTGAAACTTGGCGTGGTGCCCTGGCTGCTCATGGCGCCTTCGCCAACGGTTTTGCCACCAAGCATACCGCCGGCACCGCTGGCGGATTGCGAAGCCGTGGTTGGCGCAAAGTAATCGGCAATTCCTTGCAATTGTTCCTCAGTGACGGCATTCAACAACCAAAGCAAGAGGAAGAATGCCATCATTGCCGTAACGAAATCGGCATAGGCCACCTTCCAGGCGCCGCCGTGATGGCCGCCATGACCCTTTTTTACGCGTTTGATGATAATTGGTTGTTGGTCGGCCATTATTTTTGCTCAGCGCCAATCAATCCGGAGGCAGATTGGTAACGGTCTCTTCCAGTTCGGCAAAACTGGGGCGAACGCTTGGCGAAAGCGTCTTGCGGCCAAATTCAATTGAAACCTGAGGCGCATACCCCATCATATGAGCCAACAGACAGTTCTTGATGCAGCTCAGATATTCGCTTTCCGTTTTGTAAATCAGGTCAAGGATCCGAGCAAAAGGCGCAAAGAACCCGTAGGACAAGAGCACGCCCATGAAAGTTCCGCATAGGGCGGCGCCGATGAGATGACCCAGAACTTCGGGGGGTTCCGTAATCGAGCCCATCGTATGAATAACACCCAAAACCGCTGCAACAATACCCAAAGCTGGCATAGCATCAGACATCGTGTTGATAGCGTTGGCGATGATGGCTTCCTCGTGATGATGTGCCTCTATTTCGGCGTCGATAATCGACTCAACCTCATGGGCGTTGTTGGTGCCCAAAGTCAGGAGGCGAAGATAGTCGCACAAAAACTCCAAGGTATGGTGATCATGCGAGAATTTAGGGAATTTTTGGAATAGCGGGCTTTCATGAGGCTTTTCAACATGGCTTTCCAATGCCAGATCGCCCTTGGT
Organism: Rhodospirillaceae bacterium; assembly: GCA_013349735.1. GTDB lineage: Bacteria > Pseudomonadota > Alphaproteobacteria > Rhodospirillales > Magnetospirillaceae > DUZF01. The sequence continues at coordinate 829 of DUZC01000239.1, read as the reverse complement.
TTTTGCCAGTTTAAACAGGGAATAAAGCAGGCTTAGCAGTTCGAGATAGGATGCCTTGTTGTGGCGCGACCCCTTGAACATAACGCCCAAGGCTTTGCCGGTTCCAAAAATCGTGGTCTTGGTATTGCCGATGACATAAGTGCCAATGGCGGCTCCCAAGATAATAATCCATTCAAATGGCTGGACCAGCACCCCCAGTTCACCACCATTGCCGACGTAACCGCCGATAACGGAGACAACGACGATACCTATGCCAATAATTACGAACATATCTGTTCCCGCTGTGCCTCAGCTAAAATTCCCAAAGAAGGGAGGATGCAATAAATTGTGTACTTTGTCGCCGGTCAAGAACATTTGCGGTCAAAAAAATGTTCTTGGGGCGGTTGACCCTGCCAGGAAATTTGAAGGAATGGGGCGATTGCTGTAAAACAGCCTCTTTAAAGTGACAGGGCTAGGCTGAGGATGACCATTGATAGCCGGATTTTTCGTAATGCTCTGGGGTGTTTTCCCACCGGCATAACCGTGATAACCACCTGCGACGCAAAAGGGGCGCCGGTTGGTGTCACTGTCAGCTCTTTTACCTCGGTTTCGCTCGATCCCCCATTGATCCTTTTTTGTCTGGACAATAAGACGCAACGGCTTGAGGCATTTCGCAGCAATCAGCATTTTGCCGTCAATGTGCTTCGTCATAGCCAAATCGAGCTTTCCAACCGTTTTTCTGGTCGCGACGAACAGCTTTGGCGAGAGGTTGAATTTCGATCGGGTGAGCAGGGTGTGCCCCTCATTGAGGGCTGTCTGGCCTGTTTTGAATGCGTCCGTGAAATAATTC
>DUZC01000140.1 GCA_013349735.1 Rhodospirillaceae bacterium | reverse complement strand
TCAGACGCAACAAGGCTGGATTCATGATCCGCTGACCAAGCGCACAATGCGGGCTGCTGTGGGGCAGGGATGCTGGTGCGATCAGCGTCCTATGGTGGTGTCCGTGGCACCCCCCTTGCCAAAAATGCGTGGGACCATCGGCTGGCGGTTACGAAATCTGCGCGCCGAATCTGTGGGCGAGATCGTGAACCAGGGCAGTGCTGCCCATGACTATCTGGACTTGCTTGAGGGGCGTCAGCATTTTGCCTATTACCGGCGGCTTAATCCATGGGATCACGCCGCCGGTGTTTTATTGCATCAGGAAGCCGGCGGTTATTCTTCTTTGTTAGATGGCACCGCCTATCAGCCTTTACCCGGGCTGCGGGATCTGCTCTTGAGCTCCGATTTGCAAAGCTGGACCCAATTAGCAACGTTGTTCAGACCCCCTCGCGATGAACCGAAAATCCAGCAAACGCCTGATTGACCGGCATAACTTCAAGATAATTGATGTTCATATGGGCGGGTAGGGCGGCGACCCAGTGAATGCAGTCGGCAATATCGGCAGAGGACAGGGGTTTCATACCCTTATAGACCGACGCTGCCTTTTCTGGGTCCCCCTTGAACCGAACCAGAGAAAACTCTGTTTCACACATACCCGGCGCAATGTTGGTGACCCGGACATTGCTACCAAGAATATCGTTCCGTAAGTTTAACGAAAACTGTTCAACGAAGGCTTTGGTGCCGCCATAGGTATTCCCGCCGGGATAGGGGTAGCGCCCGGCAACGGATCCGATATTGATGATATGGCCCTGTTTGCGCTGAACCATTCCCGGCAAAATGGCCCGCGTGCAGAACATTAGGCCTTTGATATTGGTATCAACCATCAATTCCCAATCATCCAGAGACGCGGCCTGAGCTGGCTCAAGGCCAGCAGCCAACCCAGCATTGTTAACCAGGACGTCAACAGCGGCGAAGGCCGGCGGCAGGGAGGCAACCAAGGCAAAAACGGCCTCACGATCCCGGACATCAAGTGCACAGACATGAACCGGCACCGAAAGTTCGTCTTTAAGGGCCTTAAGCCGATCTAAGCGCCGGGCGCACAAAATTAGCCGGGCACCATCGGCGGCAAAGCGCCGGGCGGCCGCAGCGCCAAAGCCAGACGACGCGCCAGTGATCATCACGGTGGCGGATTTAAGACTGCTCATGAAGGCTCCTGCTATTTTTTGGTGGGCCAGACCCCCTCACGCTGCATTACGAAATGCGGGGGCGGAGAAAAGGCATTTTCTATTTTCCAAATGTAAACTGTATAAGCGCCAAAGGGCTTAACGCTGGTGGCGTTATGATCTTTGACCAGTCCATCGGTGACCACGCGGAACTCGCCTTCAACGCTTAAACCCATATTTGTCGCAGTTTGCGCGTCAGAAGGTTTTACCGTGTTGCCATAAATGGCGACCCGACCGTCAGGGTAGGCATGAAGCATCAAAATAATGGCGTTGCGGCGAACAAAGGTAACCTGTTCACTGCCCTGCATATGCCCTTCACGGTGATATTCGACCTTAAAACGGCCCTGACCTAAAGACTCAATGGACTTAAAATTGCTGTCTCGCTCAAGATCCGTTTGAATTCCGGCGATCTTGGCCGCCGCCTCTGACGGACTGAGCTCGCCCCTCTGGATATCGCGAAACAGCGGGGCCCAGACAAGTTCGCCATAGAAAGAAAGCGCAAAGTCACCGTTACGACCTAAACGGATTTCCGACTTAAACTTATCGGGCAGATAGCAGGCGCCGAGGACCAGCGCCAAACCAACCAGGGCACCAAGGGGAAGCCAAAACCGCTTGATTATTCCAAATGCTTTGCTGCCACCCATAACGCTTCCATTTCTTCAAGGCTGGACTCGGACGGGCTGCGCCCCCGATCGGCCAATGTCTGTTCAATATGCCGAAAGCGACGCTCAAATTTGCGGTTGCCCCGGCGCAGGCAGGATTCAGGGTCCAGCTTCAGTTTGCGCGCCAGATTAACAGATGCAAAGAGTAGATCTCCGACTTCATCCGCTAAATGCTCAGGATCGACTCCCTGAGCGATTTCAAGCCGTACCTCTTCGATCTCTTCGGCGATTTTGTCGAGCACCTGAATGGGTTCCGGCCAATCAAAACCAACACGACCCGCACGATTTTGTAACTTTAAGGCCCGGGTCAGCGCGGGCAGGGCGATGCTGATGCCCTCCAGCGTGCCGGAGCCTTTCGTTTTAGCTCTTTCGGCGGCTTTTTGCTCCTCCCATTGCACTGTCTGCGCTTCGGCATTGGGAACATGGACCTGACCGAAAACATGTGGGTGACGCCGTTCCATTTTGTCGGCCACGGCCGCGGCGATGGTCTCAAAATCGAATAAGCCTTCGTCCTTGCCGAGTTGGGCATAAAATACGACCTGGAAGAGCA
>DUZC01000147.1 GCA_013349735.1 Rhodospirillaceae bacterium | reverse complement strand
ATCGGCTACGCCGCATGCGCCGCAAGGCCCAGGCGGCCGGGCTGTTGGTCAATGACCGCGCTTTCGGTCTTAATGATTCGGGAGCGATGGATGCCACACGGCTGCTGGGCTTTCTTGAAAACCTGCCGCCCGGCCTGAATGAGATTTATTGCCATCCGGCTACCCGCCGCTGGGCCGATCATCCGATGCCCGTCAGCTATCGCTCGGTCGACGAATATTTGGCCTTGATTGACCCGGTGGTTACCACCGCCCTTATTCGTCATCACATCACCCTGACCAGCTTCCCTCTGGAAGCCGCCGCCCGTGGAAATGGCCAAGCATGAAAACAGCCTTGCGTCTGGGTTTGATCGCCCTGGTCCTGTTTTTGGTCTGGTCCTGGCAAGATGGGGTCCGCGACATCACCGGCGCCATCCGCCAGGCCGGCTGGCAGACCATCCCCCTGCTTTGCCTGGCCCATTTGCTTTCGATGACGCTGTGCGGACTAGCCTGGGGACGACTGCTGGGCGAACGACAAATGACCCGCTTCATTCTTGCCCGCTGGGTTCGCGAAGCTGTCAGCGAAATTGCCGGATTTCTGCCGCTGTCCGGGGAATTGGCTGGGGCACGCCTGCTGACCCGCCACGCCATCCGCCCGGCCTTGGCCGGCGCTTTGACCGTCGTCGACGTAACCGCCGAAGTCATCGCTCAGTTTATTTTCAGTCTCGTCGGGGTCGGGCTGTGGATTTGGCGCTATCCGGATTCGCAAATATTGCAATGGGGCTTGATGGGGCTTGCCGGGAGCATTCCCGTTTTAATGGCTTTTTTCTTCCTGCAAAGGTCGAAGATGATGCGTTTTATCGAAACGCTGCCATCCCGCCTGATGCCAAAATTCTGGCAGACGCCCGACCTTGACGTCGGCCTGCACGCTACCATCGCCACCCTTTATGCCGATCGTCGGCGCTTTGCCAGCGCCGTGGGATTTCACTTGCTGGCCTGGCTGGTCAGCACGCTCGAGGCCTGGTTGGGACTATTGATGTTGGGCCATCCCATGGCGCTGGCCGATGTTATCGCGATGGAGAGCATAATCTTCGCCCTGCGCAGCGCGGCGTTCCTTATCCCCGGAGCGCTCGGAATCCAGGAGGGCGGCTATGTCCTGGTGGGGGCGGCGCTGCTGCTGCCGCCACCTCTCGCCCTGGCCCTCTCTCTTTTAAAGCGCGGCCGTGAATTGACCCTGGGACTCCCGGCCCTGTTGGCCTGGCATTTCATCGAACGAAGACAGGGTTAGGCGGCCTCGCAATTGTCGTCGCGGTGACGCAGGAATCGGACGAACTCGACACCTTCGCGCAGTCGACGCTTGGTCATGTCCCAACTTTTCAGCATTTCAAACGTTATTTCGGCAATCTTGCGCGGCCGGAAGTAAAAGGCCTTATAAAACTCGGCCAGTGACGCAAAGATCTCGGCCGAGGAAAGATGGGGATAGGATAAAGCGGCAATCTGCAGTCCGTTATCCTGAACCAGATCCCCCGCCTGCAACCAACCACTTTCCGTCGCCTGCTTATACAAAGCCGTGCCCGGATAAGGCGCGGCCAGCGAGACCTGAATCGTATGCGGATTGATTTCCTTGGCAAAGGCGATCGTCTGTTTGATCGTCTCGCGGGTTTCGCCCGGCAAGCCGACAATGAAAGTGCCATGAATGGCGATACCCAGTTTATGACAATCGGCATTAAACCGGCGAATAAGGTCAAGCCGGGTGCCCTTTTTGATATTGTTAAGAATGTCCTGGACCCCGGATTCGTAGCCCACCAGCAATAGACGCAGGCCGTTTTCCTTCAAAACCTTCAAGGTTTCAAAGGGAACATTGGGCTTCGCATTGCAAGACCAGGTAATGCCAAGTTTGCCAAGGCCCCGGGCGATTTCCTCGGCTCTTTGGTGATCGTCGGTGAAGGTGTCATCGTCGAAAAAGAATTCTTGCACCTGGGGAAACAATTTTTTCATCAGGGCCAGTTCTTCGACAACCTTGGCCGGACTGCGGGTGCGGTAAACATTGCCCCCAATGGTTTGCGGCCACAGGCAGAAGCTGCATTTCGACCGGCAGCCCCGCCCGCTATACATCGACATATAAGGATATTTGAGATAGCCGATGAAATAGTCTTCCACGACCAGATCCCGGTGATAAACCGGCGTCACCATGGGCAAGGAATCCATATCATGGATCAGGGCCCGATCCGGATTATTGACAATAACCCCATCGCGACGCCAGGTAATGCCGTCCACCTCGGCAAAGGGCCGCCCCTCAGCGATTTCCTTGATGGTAAAATCGAACTCATGGCGCGCGACAAAATCCACCAATGTCGAGGCCGCCAGCGACGAGTCCGGCAAAGTCGCGACATGCGCCCCGACCAGACCAACCATCAACTGAGGATTGGCTTTCTTAAGCGCTTCA
>DUZC01000231.1 GCA_013349735.1 Rhodospirillaceae bacterium | reverse complement strand
GGGGATGAAGACCTGGTTCCACCCCGACATCGATACAGACACGGATAAAAAGCGCCTTTGGAAGTGCGTTGCCACGCGCGACCACGTCTTTCCCTTTTCGATCACCAATCGGATCAGATGGGGAAGGGGGTAAAACATGGCTGGTTATCGCTTTCGAAAGGGAATTCCGCGGATCATCGTTCCGGATCTTATCGTCCTTCCCCGCCCTGTGATTAGGGCTGGCCTTCCGTGCCGCCAGGGGGTCCAGGACCTTCCTGCGGTAACGAAGGTGGGGGCCGGGCATGTCTGGATCACCCGATGGCTGACTGAAGGGCCCGATCTGCCCTACGACATGGACTGGCTATGGTACGCAGCCATCTTGGCTGTGGCAGCCAGCGCCAAGGCCGACCACCGCATCCGCTTCCAAACCTTTGCGGAAGTCCAGCGAATGGCGACCCAGTTGGGGGCAGGCAATTGTGGGACCTATCTTCGGAGACGCACTGTGGATGCCATGCGTCGGCTGTGCCAGGCCAGGTTCGGGTGGGCCAGGGCCGACTTTGGCGACGGCAACACCCTGGCATCGCACCAACTGACGACGCAGCCGATCTTCCGCATCTCGTCAGCCTTGGCACACGCTCTGTGGCCTGATGGCCATCCCCCGGGCGCCACCGTCGACCTGGACGCCACGGGCTTGTGGGTCGAGCCGACCATGGCGCATCTGGTCATGACCAGGGACGCCCCTTTCCACGTGCCACTGGACATCTTCCAGACCTTGGCGACGCGCCCTCAAATGATGTCCCTGGCCCTGGTCCTCGCGGCCTATGCGCAGGCGGCTTCCAAACCCTTGCCGCTTGGTCGTGTCACCTTGGAGATTCTGCTGGCCCGCAATTTCCATATGCCAGCGACTCCGGTAGGCGGGGCTCATACCCAGCGGCATGTCGAACGCGCCCGTAAGCGGATCCTGGATGCCGCAGCCTGGCTGGAAAACGCATGCGGTCTAGCGGACTTTCCTGGTGCCGTCAGGGTGTGGGACCCCACCCTGGAAAATGTCTATGGCCACGCCATCACCAAGCCGGTTAGGGAAACGATCAAGAAACGCACTATGAATAAGATCAACGAACCAGGGCGCCCTAAGGAACGCTGGGTGCTGTTCGTTGCGCGGGCGAAGCCGCCCTTCGTCCGGTCATAGGCGTCGGGCTGTATTGCGGGTGGGCGGTGGCCAACAGTCACCGCCCACGCCGTTGCGGCTTGGCTACTTCAGGATGCGGGCCGCCTGCAGTGCCATGTAGTTCGGAATGGTCAATTCCACCGGACCCGTCGGTGGGCGATCTTTCAGGACCAGCAACTTCCGAATCCGCCAGGCGGCAAGGACCCACGGCCTGGCGAAGGACTGGTCGAGCTGCTCCGAGTCGCCCCTGAAATGGGTCCATCCGGTCAGGTTTTCGCAGCTCCACGGGGCGACCATCATCATGCCGTCCTGGAACTGTTCCGGGCAAAACCCTTGCGGCGCCACCAGCATGATCAGGCCCCGCCCCGTCGACACCAGGTGCACCGCATCCAGGGGCACAGCCGGTTCGCTGCTGATCCGGCGGATCTTGGTGACCAGATCCTTCGACCATGGGGTCGGGCTGTGCTGCATTTCCTGGGCGACCTGACCTGCTGCTGACGCGTGCGACAGCAGAACGGCCTCCAGGGCCTCCCAGGTTTCCATCCAGGCCGCCGGAATCCCTGGCCCCCGCAGGCTTGGTGCGGGCTTTCGTTGAAGCACTGCGTCGATCGAAGTCGTCCAGGTGGGAATCGTCGAGGCTGAGCTGTGGAAAAACGCTGTTGTTGGGGTGGCCATTGTGCTGCTCCTCTGGGTCATGAAGTTGATTACGTTTCAGCCATTCGCGTGCGGTGTATCGCTTGCCGATGTCAGAACCCTTGATGCGCTGCGGATCAGTGCCCTTGGTATCAACCCACGTGATGCCCTTGGGCTTTCCCCCAGCCATCCGCAAATCCATGTCTAGGCCTGCCGCCTGCAGGGCCGCCCGAAGCGCCGCGCCACGAAGCCCACGTGCTTCCACCGCATCCAGTCGGGCCCTGATGACATCTCGAAGCAGAGGCTTCCCACGCGTGCGTGCTTCGTCGTCTGCCCGGGCGATCTTTCGGTCCACACCTGCACGACCGTGGGGTCGGTCTGGGCTTGGCGGTGTTGGCACTTCCACAAGATCCAAAAAGCGCTCCCATTTCCTCGCGAAGCGCATCTGGATGCGAAAGTCGCGAAGGCGATCACGGGAAAGCACCCCCATTTCATCCACACGGCTGGCCAGGAAATGCCAGTGCTGGCGCTTTGGCAGGTGGTCGTCATGGCGGATCAGGCACCACGCTGAAACATCCGTGGTCCAAGCCCAATCCTCGGCCATTTGGACTGCTTCTGCGTCGCTGATGATCCGATCATCGGGGTGCGCTG
>DUZC01000293.1 GCA_013349735.1 Rhodospirillaceae bacterium | reverse complement strand
CGGTGAAAGTGGTTTAGCCTTAACTTTGTTGGGTTTCTAGCGGCGGCGATGCATCTTCCCATTGAGCTTGATCGAACCTTGGCCGAGCCTTTGCAGAATCAGCTCTATCAGCAGCTGCGCGGTCTGATCCTGTCTCAACGGCTGAAGGCCAACACCCGCTTGATCGCCACCCGCTTTCTCGCCGAACAATTGGGGATTTCGCGAACCACCGTTCTGCTGGCCTATGAAAGGCTGATTTCCGAGGGCTATCTTGAGACCCGACCGGCGATTGGCACTTATGTCTCGGTCAATTTGCCGGACCAGGCCCCGGCGCAGGCGGTTCAACCGCCGAATGGCTCTGAATTGGCCACACCCCCACAGGCTGAATTACACCCCCCTTTGTTTTGCGCACCGATTTTGTCGCCACAGCCGACCGCCAAAGCCGCGATCGATTTTAGCCTGCTTCCCGACCACAGCATTTTTCCTCTGGGTTTATGGCAGCGAATCACCCGCCAGGTTCTGGATAATTTCGGGCGGGAAGTCAGCCAGCCGCCGCCGCCAACCGGGATCGCGCCGTTGAAATCGGCGATCGCCGAATGGCTGGCTACCCATCGCGGCATCGTCGTTGAACCGCGCCAGGTGATCATCGTCAGTGGCCGCCAGCAGGGCTATAATGTCGCGGCACGCCTGTTTCTGCGCCCAAGTGATGCCGTGGTAGTGGAATCCCCCGGGGATGAGGGGGCTGGCTGGCTGTTCCAAAGCCTGGGCGCCAATCTCTGCCCGGTTCCTGTAGACGAACATGGCATCTTGACGGACCAATTGCCGCCTGGACCGGTCCGTCTGGCCCATGTCACCCCCGCCCATCAATCTCCTTTGGGTGGCACCTTACCGGCGGAACGGCGCGAACAATTGATCGCTTGGGCGCGTGCGGCGGGGGCCTATATCATCGAAGACGACTGCCATAGCGATTTTCGCTATCGCGGCATGGGGCCGCCTTCGCTCAAAAGCCTTGATCCTTATGGTCTGGTGCTGTTTTGCGGGTCATTCTCCCATAGCCTTGGGGCCGGCTTGCGCTTGGGGTATCTGGTGGTGCCCAGTGAACTGGTGCCGGCGGCGGAAGCCGCCAAGACTTTGCTGGATTTTGGCAATCCTTGGCTCGAGCAGATGGTTCTGGCCGAATTTATGGCCTGTGGCGAATATGACCGCCATCTCAGACGGGTCCGCAAAGTCTATCTTGAACGGCGGGACTGCCTGCTGGCGGCCTTTCGCCTTTATTTTGGCGAGGCCCATCTGGGCGGCAGCGACGCCGGAACCCATGTCACCTGGTATCTGCCGCCTGGACAACAAAGCGCGGCGCAGATTAGAAACATGGCGCGCGCGCGCGGCATCGGCGTTTATACCCTGGGTGATGGTTTTACGACTGAGGGCGCCGCGCCGCCCCGTCGTTTGTTGCTTTTGGGCTATGCGGCCCTAGACGAGGTGCAGATCAGAGACGGCATCGCCGGCCTGGCTGCCCTGCTGAAGGAACCGGCTTTTCGCGCCGCCGGCTGAGTTTTTTCCGACTATCTTATGGAGTGTAAAATGCGTCTTCCTGTTCTTGCCTTGCTTGTTGCCCTGACCCCGGCCTGTGTGGCCCTGGCCCAGATGCCCACCACTCCGGGCGACGCGAAACTTCCCCCCGGCCACCCTTCGGTCGGCGACATGCAGCTGGCGCCGAAAACCCAGGAAATGAACCATAGTGGCAGCGTGCAGGAAACCATTGCCGCCAGCCCCTATGTTTATATCCGCGCCAAGACCGCGGAAGGCGATATCTGGCTGGCCGGCCCGTCCCTTGAATTAAAGAACGGACAGGAGATCCGCTGGCCAGAAGGCATGCCGATGAAGAATTTCTTCAGCAAAACCCTGCAGCGGACCTTTGATGTCGTTTATTTCGTCAATGCCGTTGAGCTGGTTGGAGCAAAGTAAAAGCGTCGTTACTTGCAAGATTAACCACGAAGAAGGAAGACACAAAGGGAACATGAAGCAACATTTCTTCGTGTCTTCGAGACTTCGTGGTTAATCTATTTTTTTAAATTTTCAGAGCCCATTTACCGAGATCTGTTGCCCTGCTGACAGAGTGCCCGGTCTTGCCTACCGGCCCCGCAGACGGTAAGATGTAATGAGGTAAGAATGTAATGGGTAATAGGACATGGCAAAGGCAACGCAAGAATCGACCGTCACCAGCAAGGGACAGGTAACCATTCCGGTCGCGATGCGTCGGGCGCTGGGACTCGTGGATGGTGGGCCTGTTGAATTTACGCTTGGTGACGGGATCGTAACGCTGCGATCAATGCGCAAGCCCTCACTCGGAGATCTGCTCGCCGGATTTGATCCCGCCAAACATCGTCATACGCCGGAAGAACGGGCCTGGGATGACGCGCCGCAGGGCAAGGAATCGCTGTGAGCTACGATCCCGAGGCGGGTGATGCCGTGTGGCTC
>DUZC01000101.1 GCA_013349735.1 Rhodospirillaceae bacterium | reverse complement strand
TCGGGAAATTTGTCGATAAGCCGGTCCTGCAGAAAATAAGCACCGGCCCCCAGGCTGGACAGCAACAAAACGAACAACAGCAGCCATAAGCCGGCAGCCCCCTTGCGGCGCGTCGCCCGTTTGGGTGGTGGCGATGCAAAAACATCCGGAATGGGCTCGGGCGGCGAGGACATCATCAATTCCGATATCCGCGCGAAGGGGTCTTCGCCTTCGTCTTTTTCCTGTTGGGCATCGGTACCGGCGCTTTCCGCCGGAATCTTGCCAAAATCCACGGCCGAGCCAGCCCGGCCCGGTTGCCCCCCACCAAGCTCCAGATCAAGATCATCAAGATCCAGATCGTCATCGCGCGCAGTACGCGGCGGTGGCGATTCAAGGGGGATGTCATCCCGGACCGTTGCCGCCGCGGCACGGGCCTTTGCCGGATCGACGGGTTTTACCGGTTTCGCCGCCGGTGGCTCAGCCGAGCTCTTGGCGGGTGGCTGAACCGCCGGCTTAGCGGGCGGCGGCGGTGCCTTGTTCTTTTTCGCCGCGGGATCCGCCCGCAAGACATCGGACTGGGTCGCATGCCATTTATGGCCGCACCGCGCGCAGCGCAGCGCCCGTCCCCCCGGGCCCAGCGCCGACGGGGGAAGCGTGAAATGGGTATCACAACTAGGACAGACGACAATCATTGGCCAAGCAAACCACTAAAACATCATTCTTTATAGGCGGGGCGATTTTACAACACAAGCGCGCGCTGGACGAACCATGGTCCCCATGCAATTCTGCCCCCCTTACTGAAGGGTTATAATTTTGCGGCGTCAAGAGGCTGATCGAGCCAATGTGGTCCAATTCGACGGCGTAGCGGTACGCTACGGTCGTGGCCCCGAGATTTTGCAGGACATCCAATTTGCACTTCCGGCCGGGTCCTTTCATTTTCTCACCGGCGCTTCCGGCGCCGGAAAATCTTCGCTGCTCCGCCTTATTTACCTTGCTCAGCGCCCGTCGCGGGGACGAATTCTGCTTTTCGGTCGGGATACCTCGGCGGCAAGACGCTATGAATTGCCGGCCCTGCGTCGACGGGTCGGCGTCGTCTTTCAGGATTTTCGCCTTCTCGACCATTTGTCGACCTTGGACAATGTGGCGCTGCCTTTGCGTATCGCTGGCGCCACCGAACAGGATGTCCAAAAATTTGTACCCGATCTGCTCAATTGGGTCGGACTGACGGAACAGATGCATGCCAACCCCCCCACCTTGTCAGGCGGCCAGAAGCAGCGGGTGGCGATTGCTAGGGCCGTCATCGGCCGTCCGGATTTGTTGCTGGCTGACGAACCAACCGGGAATGTCGATGACCGGATTGCGATGCGCTTGATGTATCTTTTCGAAGAATTGAACAAGCTTGGCACGACCGTGGTCGTGGCCACCCACAATGAGAACCTAGTTTCGCGTCTCGACTATCCGCGGCTATTGCTGGAAAACGGACGGGTTACCAAGGCATGACGTGCGCATTATGACCTTTCTCACCAAACGCTCCGACCTTCCGCTGGAAAAGGATGCCAGCAGCAAATTCGTACCCTGGCTGGTGGCACCGATGGTCTTCCTGAGTGCCGTCGCCCTTGCCGGCGCGTTCATTCTGAGCACACTGATCGCGCGCTGGGATCGCGATGTCTCAGGCACTCTGACCGTGGAAATCGCCGCCGCCCCCGGCGAGGCCAGCCTTTCCGGCGACCGGACCCGGGCCAAGGTCGAACAGACCCTGCGGATTCTGGAAAGTACCCCCGGGGTTGCCCGCGCCCGCGCCCTGACCCAGGAACAGCTGGTCAACCTGTTGGCACCGTGGCTGGGCAATAGCGATCTGCTCCGGGAATTGCCCTTGCCGGCCTTGCTGGATGTCACGCTTTCCCAGGATGTCAACGTTGATCTTGCCGCTTTATCAAAGACCCTCGCACAGTCCGTGCCTGGCGCCTCTTTGGATGATCATCGGATTTGGCTGGCCCGTTTGATCCGCTTAAGCCGGGCCATCCAATGGCTGGCCGTCAGCATTGTGGTGCTGATTGGCGTCGTGACCTCGGCCACTGTTTATTTCGCGACCCGAACCGCGATGGCGGTCCATCATGATGTCATCGAAGTTCTGCATCTTATCGGTGCTGCGGACAGCTACATCGCCCGCCAATTCGCCGACCGCGCCCTCCTGCTGGGCCTGAAAGGCGGCCTGTTTGGCCTTGGGTTGACAATACCGGTGGTTGCTATGATTAATTTTGGTACGGAACAGATGGAAGGTGGTTTTCTGGCCGATCTCTCGCTGCCCCTGCTGGGTTGGGTCTGCGTCCTGCTTTTGCCGCTGGTGGCCGCGCTCTTGGCAATGCTGACGGCGCGGGCCGCCGTGTACCGATCGCTTGCTCAAATGCTGTAAAGTCCCTAGCCATGCGTCGCCGTCGCCCCTCTTTTCCTTTTTTCTCTTGGGCCGCTATGGCTTTTCTGGCGGCCCTGG
>DUZC01000306.1 GCA_013349735.1 Rhodospirillaceae bacterium | reverse complement strand
CATCCGAGAACAAGATCGTCGCTTCAACCGACTGGCCGCCCAGGAACTCGGCCCCCGAGGCCAGCAACTGATCCGCCAGCGCCGGATCCATATAACGCGACATGGTAGACTTCATGCGCTTCTCGTTCGAGATATCCTCGACCATGACCAGCGAGCCCAGCTTTTTGTCGGCTCCGCTTTTCAGCGGCATAACGGTCACATTGACAGATAGCCGTTCCCCCTCGACCGTCAATTGCGCATCCATGAAGACATCACTGGCGCTGCTGTCTTCGACCGCTTTGATCTTTTCAACCAGCCAGCTGTTTTCCTCGACGAAGAAGGTTTCCGCCGTCTTGTCGATGATGGCCTCGGCGGGAGCCTTGAAAATACGGCGGCCGGCAGCGTTACAGGTAACGATTTTGCCGTCTTCATTGAGGGTGATGACCCCGTTGGTCATCGATTCCAGAATGCTTTCGTTATAGTTTTTAATGTTCTGCACATCGTCGAACAGTTTCGCATTTTCCAGTCCGATGGAAATCTGCGAGGTAAAGGCCTTCAGTCGCGCCTCATCATCAGCAGAAAATGTACCGCCGCGCTTGTTCAGGACCTGAGTTACCCCGATGACCTTGCCCACTTTGTTGGTGACCGGGACGCACAGAATGGAGCGGGTAAAAAACCCGGTCTTGCGATCAAAAGACGGATTAAAGCGTAAATCAGCATAGGCATGAGGAATGTTGACGCTTTGACCGGAGGTAAAGACGGCACCGGCTATCCCCAAATGATTAGGCAAGCGAATACTGGTCGCCCCAAGTCCCTGCCCCACCTCGGTGTAAAGCTCGTTGGTCTTTTCGTCATTGATAAACAAGGTCGAACGGTCAGCATCCAACATGCGGGTAATCGCCGACATGATTTTCTGCAACAACGGGCCCAGTTTCAGTTCCGAGCTGATCTCCGAGACCACCGCCAGAAAATCAAGCTCCTGCTGGCGCGTCCGTTCGATATTCTCGATGGTGCGAAAGCTTTCCAGGGAAACCGAAGCCTGCGAGATGATCGCTTCCAACAAAACCAGATCAGCCTCGTCAAACGTGCCGACAATCTTGTTGAGCAGCTGCGCGACCCCGATGACTTCGCCCTTCATGGTTCGCAAGGGGGCGCAAATAATCGAGCGGGTCTTGAAACCGGTCTGTTGATCGATATTTGGATTGAAGCGGTCGTCAGAATAGGCGTCAGGAATAATCGCGCCGATGCCGGTCGCAAAGACCGTCCCGGCGACACCGATTGAGTTTAGCAGCCGAATCTCGCGGGCAAAGCGTCCGCTGATCCGTGAATAGAGCTCATTGGTCGAAGGATCGTTGAGAAAGACCGAGCCGCGTTCCGTCCCGATGGTGGTCGTGGCGATGTCACGCATAATCCTGAGCGCGTCATTGAGATTGTTGGCGCGGGCCAACTGGTTGGAAACATCCAACAAAAGTGCGGACATTTTGGCCGACTGGCGCCTTTTTCCACGCGGCCTGGCGGCCCCCACCTCCGGCGAATCAAGCATTCACCGCCTCCAATTTCTGACGCAAGGCTTCGATGGTATCACGCAAATGCTGGATGTCCCGTTCATGTTGGGTTTGGGTCTTATTGGCCCGGTCATTGGCCTGAACGCGCTGCTCATCCAACTGATCGCGAAGCGCATTGGTCATGTCCCGCAGCTGGGTAATTTCGCTATTGGCTGCCGCCACCGCCTTTTGCTTACGTTCAGCCTCACCGGCCTTGTGCCCCTCCAATTCGTCCCGCAGGGCATTGATGATGGCCTTGAGCTGAACAATTTCCTCATTGGCGACCATCACGGCCGCCTGAATTCGTTCCTGTTCGCCAATCCTTGACTCTTCCAGGGTATCGCGCAAGGCCTGAATGGTGCCCTTCAACTGCACCACATCCTCATTGGCTCCGGCCACGGCCGCCTGAATTCGCTCCTGCTCGCCGATCCGGCCCTGCTCCAGGGAATCCCGCAGCACCTGGATGGTATCGCGCAAATGCTTGGCTTCACCGCCGGCGGCGCTAAGATCCTGCTGCATTTGCCGGCGTTCGGCAGCCCACTGGGCATCGAGACGCGCGAGGCGCTGCTCAACTGTTTCCTCTACGGACGCCATGCCGCGCCGACCTGCAGACTTGGCCATACCCTCACCACACTCGCGATCTTGCCCAGGCATGGTAGCATTGCCAATAGCTTAGCGGAAAGGGTTCGTCATAAGATGGCAAGCAGGAACCCAAAAAAAGAAAAGCAACAGAACGCCAAAACCAGGCCTTCTGTTGCTCATCTGTCCCGCCGCCAAACCGGTGCCGATTAGATAACGGCGACCGACTCCGCCTGCGGTCCCTTTTGACCCTGCGTAATGGTCAAGCGCACCCGCTGTTCCGGCTCAAGCGACCGCAAGCCGGACTTTTCCAGAGCGCGGATGTGAACAAACACATCCTTGCCACCGTCATCCACCGCGATAAAACCGAAACCC
>DUZC01000257.1 GCA_013349735.1 Rhodospirillaceae bacterium | reverse complement strand
GGCAGCAACAGTATCACCGGTGTCAGTCCAGCCAGCGCCCTGACCACACCCACCCAGTCGGTGGGCATTGGTCAATCCATCATCGGTGCCGGCATTCCCACTGGCACGATCATAACGGCGATTAACGGCACCACGCTGACCCTCTCTAACAAGGCCAATGCCCTGGCCTCAGCGACCCAGCCCGAGCCTCTATGGCCAGGCTCGGTGGCACAAAGCGTAACGGGCACGGTAACCAAAGGCTCCACCACAATCAGCGCCATGTCCTCGACGGCCGGTCTGGTGCCAG
Organism: Rhodospirillaceae bacterium; assembly: GCA_013349735.1. Lineage (GTDB taxonomy): Bacteria > Pseudomonadota > Alphaproteobacteria > Rhodospirillales > Magnetospirillaceae > DUZF01. The sequence goes on along the minus strand of DUZC01000257.1, from coordinate 2,207 downwards.
GGCAGTCTCTTATCGGCCTCGGGATTCCCACCGGCAGCACCATCGCCACGGTCATCAATGGCAGCAGTGTGACGATTTCCCAGCCGGCGACAGCGACAACCGCAGCCACCCCGCTTTACCAGCCCGATACCGGACAGCCAATTTCCGGCATCACCGGCAATCTCAGTTGCAGCGGGGCCACCAATACGGTCAGCAATGTCTCTTCCACCACCAGTATGGCCAGCGGGCAATCCATCTCGAATCCGAATATTGAAATCGGCACCAAGATCGCCGGGCTTCCCTCAACCACGACCTTGACCCTGTCCCAGGCCCCGCTGGCGGCCCTTACCAATGCCAATCTGGTGGTGGGAGCCGAACCGAGACTGACCAGTCTGGCCATTACCGGCTCAACCGATGGCAGCACCGCCACCCTGACTGGGCTGTCCCCCAGCGCCTTGCCGGCAGTCGGCCAGGCGGTCAGCGGGCAAGGCATTCCGGCGGGAACCGTCATCACGGCGGTGGATGGCACACCCAGCCTTACTTTGTCATTACCGGTGCTGTCGCCAGGCAACAATCTGCCCTTGACCGGCAGCTTCAATGGTTGTGTCAATCCGACCGGCACCGTTTCGGCTGCTACGCCGACTAAAGTCACCAACTTAAACTGTATAGCCGGCCTTGCTGTCGGGCAGAGCATTTCATCGGGCAACAATTTTCATTCCGGAACCACTATCCAGGCTATCACCGTCGGCCCTGCCACCCTGTCGCAAACCACCAGTTCGGCGCAAAGCGGCACCAATTTATTTACCACCTATCCGTCCTGCCCCGGCCCCACCAAAACTTATAGCGGCGCCTATAGCGGCTGGATGAGTGGCGGGCTCTATCAAGCCCCCGTCGCCTATCCCGCGACATCCACCGCCCCCTCGGTACAACATCCCAGCGCGGCCGCCGCCAATATCGCCGCCGCCGGGGGGTCACCCGCGCAAATGGCGTCGCAAATTTGGCCGCAGCCGGGGACCGCCGGCACCGGACTGAGCTCAGCCAACTCAAACCGTGGCGCCTTGCAAGGCAACTATCTCGACCAAAGGGACAACCAATTTAACAATATTCAGTTTATAGATGACCTTGGAAACCCATTTTTTGTGAATATTGTTGTTTATCAAGCTCTTCCTTATATATATGCTAATAATAATAGCATTTATCAATACTGCATGCTCTTCGAAGGAATGAAAGGATGTTATCGCGACGTCTACACCTCGGACTGCACATTTCAAGGCAACGACGAATGGGGCAATCCCCCGGTGGCAGTCACCGCCGATTGCAATCAACACCCATGGTAATGCGTCTCGTGGCTTTTTCTTTGCTGATACTGGCGATCTCGCCTGCCTGGGCGGTCCCTATTGATTTCGGGCCGCGCTGCGGCGCCCTTTTCGCGGCTGAATTGCAAAAGCGTTTGCCACCGCCCTCACCAGAGATCACCTGGCGCTGGGTGCAAACCGCTGCCGCGGGTGAGGTCATCACGGTACGCCTGGATATTACGGCCCCAGGCGGTGTGACCAGCCATGAAGGGTTCCGCTGCCATATAGCCAAGGATGGCAGCGTGACCCGGGATGCCGGGCCAAAATGAAACGACCCAAGCGACTGCTGCCAGAGTTCGGAATGTCAGGCTTCACCCTGATCGAAATGGCCTTTGTGCTGGTGATCGTTGGAATGATGGTCGGTGGCGGCTTGATCGCGATTAATCCCTTACTCGACAAAATTCATACCAGCCAGACCAATGCCAGTTTTGATCAGCTTGAGAATGCCCTGATCTTGTTCGCCATCAAGAATAACCGTCTGCCCTGCCCAGCCAATGGCGCTTTGAACAATAGTTCCCTTTATTACGGCCTGGAGAATGGGGGCTCGGCACCCCCCGTGGGGGGTGCCGCCTGCGGCGTCGGCGCCAATGCCGTGCCTTTGGCCAATTCGGTGATTCCCTGGAAAACCTTGGGACTCGATGAAAACCAGTCTTTGGATGGATGGGGCAATCGCATCAGCTATTTCCCGGCCAACAGCCAGATCACCGGGGTCAATAGTTTGGTTGACAACAGCAGCGGGGTCACCAGAACCTGCGGTGCCGACAACACGGGCGTCAGTTGTAACCTGTGTCTTTCTCGCAGCATCGGTGTCGTCAATGCTTCGACCCGGGCCAGCCTGTGTGACATCGCCACCGCCGGGCTTTCGCCATCTTA
>DUZC01000299.1 GCA_013349735.1 Rhodospirillaceae bacterium | reverse complement strand
TTGGCGAATTGGACGAAGTGGTCCTGGCCTATGCCACCAGTATCCACAAGGCGCAAGGCTCGGAATATCTGGCGGTGGTGATCCCGGTCATGACCCAGCATTACACCATGCTGGCGCGCAATCTGCTTTACACCGGCGTCACCCGCGGCAAGCGCCTGGTGGTGCTGGTCGGCCAGAAGAAGGCCCTGGCGATCGCCGTCCAGGGTGACGGCCAGCGCCACCGCTGGTCAAAATTGGCCGAGCGCCTGCTCTCCCGTTAGGGTCTAACGGTTGACCGCCTGCATCGCCTGCGCGGGATAGCGATCGCCGGCGGCAGCGCCGCAGGGCAACAGGGCGTCGATATGGCGAAGCTCGTCCGCCGTCAGCGTAACCGCCAAGGCCCCCAGATTTTCCTCGAGCAGCGAAATATGTTTGGTCCCGGGAATGGGGATGATGCGGTCCCCTTGCGCCAGCACCCAGGCTAAAGCCAGCTGGGCCGGGGTGCAGCCCTTGGCTTTGGCAAGCTCCCGGACAGTCTCAACCAGCCGGAGATTGGCGTCGAAATTGGCCCCGGTAAATCTCGGATGATTGCGCCGCCAGTCCTCCGCCGGCAAATCCTCTGGCCGTTGGAAACGACCGGTCAGGAACCCCCGACCAAGGGGGCTATAGGGAATGAAGGCGACCCCTAATTCTCGGGTGGTCGCAAGGATCTCGGCCTCTGGATCGCGGCTCCACAGGGAATATTCGGTTTGCAGAGCGGCGATAGGATGAACGGCAGCGGCGCGCTGAAGCGTGGCGGGCGCGGCTTCGGATAAGCCAAGATAGCGCACCTTACCTTGGCGCACCAACTCAGCCATGGCGCCGACCGTATCCTCGATGGGAGTCTGGGGGTCGACGCGATGCTGGTAATAAAGGTCAATCACCTCGACGCCCAACCGACGCAGACTGTCTTCGCAGCATTGACGGACATAGTCGGGCCGGCCGTTTACGCCCAGAAAGGCGCCGTCCGCGCCCCGGACATTGCCAAATTTGGTGGCCAGCACCACCTGCTGCCGACGCTGGCGGATAGCGCGACCAACCAATTCCTCATTGCGTCCGCATCCATACATATCGGCCGTATCAAGAAAATTAACCCCAAGCTCCAAGGCGCGATGGAGGGTGGCAATAGATTCGACTTCGCTGCCACCGACGTAAAAATCCGACATTCCCATGCAACCAAGTCCAAGAGCCGAGACCGAAAGATCAGGGGCAAGAAATCGCTTTTGCATATTATTGGGCTCCATCGCTGGGTTGCGGAAGAATTAGCCGATGGGTTGCACCTGATATCCCGGCCCCAAAAAATATAGCTCTAGGTAACCGCCAGCAGCCTCTTGACCAGAGCGGTATCCCATTGCGGACGGGACGGAATGTTCAGACTGCTGGACCTGCCGTAACATTCGAACTGACCGACATCGTTGGTCCGAATAAAGCCTGCGGCAACCACGGTTTGATGGGGCTCAACCATCTTCGCGGCCATTTCGTTATGACCCCATTTTGGCGGAAAAATAAAAGGATATTCATTACCTTCGGGGTCGGAAATGATGATGAATTTCATGGTATAGCTCGAAACATTGTTTAAACACTGCTTTTGTGACGTTACTTTTCTTCCCAAGGCAGCGGCGGCCGAGAGGCGTATTCCGTAGTTGCTTCGGAGCTAACTTCGCTGACCGGCTTAGTCTTGGTGTTACTGTATTTATCTGAGACTTCGCCCATTGCCCGAATTATTTGTTGGGCAATTCCTTTTCTCAGGAGTCTGGCCTTCATGATAAACAGCCGTTCCTCGGGGTTCCCCTCCCGCAATTTCTCGGTGGCCTTTTCGATGGTGACCCGGCAGCGCTCTGAAACATCTCTCAGCCATTGTTCCGAGGTATAGGCGGCCAATTTGCGTTCAGGAACGCGCAGCCAAACATCTTCAACAATATCGACCAGTTTTTCGTGACGAAAGACATCATTGCCAACCAATCTTTCCAAATCGAGCCGCTTTTTCTCGGCGTCTGACTTGGTGCTGGATGACTTTGGTTCAGCAGCAGACGCTGCTGGATTAAAAAGGTTATCGCCCTCGTTATTCAAAGAAACGTCCTCCTCGGCCAATAATATAATTCATTTCGATTGGCTGAGGAAATTGGTTTTGGCCATCCAAAAATGTGACCGGGACATTTCATCCTTAATGGGTAGTCTGACTAACCGCCAGGCCGGATTGATTAAGTCGGGGAAACCCTTAGCATTAAGTCTTGCAAGTTGAACGGGCGGAGAAAGAAAATGGTCATTTCCAGTGTATTTAGCGCCATTTCCGCCATGGCTGCGGCGGAAAAAACCGCTCCCCCGGGCAGCTCACGACACCCCCTCAAACCGGTGGTCACGATTTCCCGCGATTACGGCTCGGGCGGCGACATTATCGCCGAGCGCCTTGCCCAGCGTCTCGGCGTAGAACTTTTTGACGATGCCATCCTAAAGCAGATTGCCGTGCGCCTGCACGAGGATCCGGCGGCTGTTCGGC
>DUZC01000247.1 GCA_013349735.1 Rhodospirillaceae bacterium | reverse complement strand
TTGGCGAGCCTCCGGCGAGCAAGGGCTATACGCCTACCGTTTTTGCCGAACTGCCCCGCCTGCTCGAGCGGGCCGGACCGGGGGGCGAGGGGCAGGGCTCGATCACCGGCTTGTTTACCGTGCTGGTGGATGGCGACGATCATAACGAGCCGATCGCCGATGCGGTCCGGGGCATTCTTGATGGTCATGTGGTGCTGGACCGGGCCATCGCCGAGCGCGGCCGTTATCCGGCAATCAATATATTGCGCAGTGTTTCGCGGACCATGCCGGCCTGCAACTCGGAAGAGGAAAATAATTTGATCGGGCGTGCCCGGCGGCTGATGTCGATTTATGAGGATATGGCCGAGCTGATCCGTCTTGGTGCCTATCGCCGCGGCAGTGATCCGGAAGTGGATGAAGCGATCCATTATTATCCGGCCCTGGAAAAATTTCTCAGCCAGCGTAAAGGCGAGGTCACGGATCTTGCCGGTTGTTACGCGATGCTGGCCGAGATCTTCGCCTGATGGCCGGCAAGGCCACCGATCTCGCCACTTTGCTGCGCTTGCGCGCCTGGAATGTCGATGAGCGGCGTCGTGAACTCGGCATTCTGATCGCCCGGGAAGAGGAATTGATCCTGCTGGGCGAAGAGTTGGATCGTCAATTGATCCGCGAGCAAAAGGTGGCGGCGGAAGATCCCACCAGCGTTGGTTATATTTATGCCTCCTTCGCCAAGGGGCATAAGGCGCGTCGCGAACAGTTGCAAAGCCATCTTGCCGCACTTCGCGCCGAAATCGAGGCGGCCCGCGAACAGTTGAACGAAGCCTATCGCGAGGAAAAGGTTTTGCAAGAGGTGCAGAAAGAGCGCCAGCGCCAGGAAGGCGAACAGGAAAAACGGGTCCTTCAGGCCAGTTATGATGAAATCGGCATGACCCAGTATCGCGCTCGGGATAAAGGATAGGGCTTCCCTCTTTTCACCCTTATCCACCGGATATTGATTTATCGACCCTCTCTCCTGGCCATAAAACACCTTCGGAAACAACAGGTTACGCCGCTGGCGCCCTCGACAGCTTCGTGTCCTTCGCGTCTTCGTGGTGCATTTCACCCTTTCCTCAGTTATCGAGAAAGCTTTCGATCGGCAAGGGACGGGACTGACCGGGACCATCCCCGACCGGTGGCAGGGTCAAGGTCAGCTGTTGATGTCCAGCCGATAAATTGGCATGAAAAACCTGGGCGGTCGGCACGATAAAAGTCTGCATATCCTCAAGGAACACCCCACAGGCCCGGCTATAGTCATAGCCGGTGGCGAAGACGGCGCGGAACGTTCCATCGGGAATGGCACTCAGCGCGGCATCGGCATCGGCGGCGACAAAAAAGGACAGCAAAGTTCGGCCGGTCGGGGTCTTCAGGCGCACCACGGCATCATGGCCGGTACCGTTATGGACTTTCAGGTGATGGTCGCCGCCGGTTCGCCGCAATAAAATGTCGCTGTTATGCGGCGGCTCTCCTTTCTGGTCGGTACACCAGCGGCTTTTCGGCGCATTGCCGGGGCCCGCAAAAAGAAAGCGCGCGGGAACATAACCGGTGACGCCATTGGCGGTTAAAATGCGTGCCCATTCCCCATCATCGACGGAATCCATCACCTGAACTGTGGCAAAACGGTCGACCAACGCCACCACCGGCTGAGTCGGGGCGGGGCCCTGGCGGACCTTCAGGACATCCACCGCCACATGTCGGACTTCCCCGGCTTGGGCGGGATGGACGGTAATCATGGCCGTGGCGCTGTCCGTTTGACTGCGGAAGGCGGCGACACTGGCCAGGGTGACAAGACCCAGCAGCAGCGCCGCCAGGGGCAAAGCCTGCATGACCGTGGCATAATTCCAGGGTCGCCAGCGATTTTTCAGTCTTTGCGAGGCGGTAATCTGGCCGCCGGCCCCACGGATGATCGCGGCGATGGTTGCTTTTTCTTCCTGGCTGCGCGCAAAGGGCTCGGCCTGTTCGGCTAAAGCCCTGGCGATATCATTATCGCCTTTGGCCAGAAAGGCGCGTGCCTGATGCAAGGTGACCCATAAATTATCCGCCTTGGGCTTGTCGCCGCCTTTCAGATTCCTGAACAGCGCCTTCATGGTCTGGTAGGGGCCAGGCAGGCTCCACCACCCCAAGAGCCAGGTCACCGTACTGGCACGAATTGCCGTGCGATCGGCGCAGTCCCGGCAAAAAATGCCCTGTACCCGTTCGTTGCGGACAAAAAAGAGCGCGCTTTTGACCTTATGAAAGATGATATAGCGGGGTTGCGCCGTGACCCGACCGCAGCGGGAACAGGCCAAAGGTTCGGGCGAGCGGTCGGCGGGATCAATCAGACTGACCGGTGGCGGCAATGTGGCGTCATAGCGCTCGCGGCTCTTGGGATTGCGCAAAATGGCATAGGCTTCGACAACCCGTTGAAAATCCCGGCTGGCATCTTCGGAGGGATTGCGATCGGGATGGAGAAGCTTGGCCTTATACCGATAGGCAGCTTTGATCTCGGTCATATCAGCCAAAGGGC
>DUZC01000142.1 GCA_013349735.1 Rhodospirillaceae bacterium | reverse complement strand
GGCAAAGCGCGTGACGCTGTCCATCAGACACAAGACCTGCTGGCCTTGATCACGGAAATATTCGGCCACCGCCATGGTGACAAACGCCGCCTGACGGCGCAGCAAAGCCGACTCATCCGAGGTCGCCACAATCACCACGCTACGGGCCATGCCTTCGGGGCCCAAATCATCTTCGATGAATTCGCGGGTCTCGCGCCCGCGTTCGCCGATCAAGCCGATTACCGAGACATCGGCCGAGGTATGCCTGGCCATCATGGACAATAACGAGGATTTGCCAATTCCCGAGCCGGCAAAAATGCCCATGCGCTGACCACGGCAGGTCGTCAGGAACGTGTTCATCGCCCGCACACCAAGATCGACTTTGCCGGCAACCCGTTGCCGCCCATGCGTTGGCGGCGGCGCGGCTCGCACCGGATAGCCTTGTTCGCCGACCGGCAAGGGCCCCTTGCCGTCAAGCGGTTGCCCCATGGCGCCAACGACGCGACCGCGCCAGTCCCCGTGCGGAAAAAGCATTGTGCTGCTGTCAAGCAGCTCAACCCGTCCGCCCAAAGACACGCCTTCAAGGGACGAGAAGGGCATCAACAAAGCCCGACCATTGCGAAAGCCGACCACCTCGCAAATGATCTGGCGCGACCGCCCAAGGATCTGACAATGATCGCCCACCGATAAACTGCGATTGAGACCGCCGGCCTCGACCAGTAAACCCTGAGCGCTTTCGACACGGCCGAACATGCGAACCGACGGCAAATGCTCAAGGTCGCTGATCAGTGATTTAACGATGAATCCCAAAACCAGCCGCCCTTGGTTTGTTAAATACAACTCTTTGAATTAACCACACTAGCGCCGGACGATTAAATCTTGGTAAACTATGTATTAATGCAAGCTTAGGGAGGCTTGTTTCCTTAAAGCGGTTCAGCCAGCTCCTTTACGGATACTGAACGGCCGAGACAGACCGGGACGGACGGAATGCGCGTACTCATTGTCGAAGATGACCCCGTTACATCCAAGAGCCTGGAACTTTCACTGCGTGCCGAAGGGATGGTGGTCGACGCCACCGGCATGGGCGAAGACGGGCTGGAGATTGGCAAGCTTTACGAATATGACATTATTCTGTTGGACCTGGTCCTGCCGGACATGGATGGCTATGAAGTGCTGCGCCGCTTAAGGGCGGCGCGCATCGAAACCCCGGTGCTTATTTTGTCCGGGCTTTCGGACTCCGACAAAAAAGTTAAAGGTCTCGGCTTCGGTGCCGATGATTACCTGACCAAGCCGTTTGACCGCGCCGAATTGGTCGCCCGCATTCAGGCCATCGTGCGCCGTTCGAAAGGACATTCGGAATCGGTCATTCGCACCGGCCGTCTGAGCGTGAATTTGGATAAACGGGTGGTCAATGTCGACAGTGACCCGCTTCATTTGACCGGCAAGGAATATGGCATTCTGGAGCTGTTGTCCTTGCGCAAGGGACAAACCCTGACCAAAGAACAGTTTCTTAATCATCTTTATGGCGGCATCGATGAACCGGAATTGAAGATTATCGATGTCTTCATTTGTAAATTACGCAAGAAGCTGGCCGGGGCAACCGGGGGCACCAGCTATATCGAAACCGTCTGGGGGCGCGGCTATGTGCTACGCGATCCGGACGAGCGCCCGGCCTCTCAGGCCGCCGCCCTGGCCGCCGCGGTACGTTAAGGAATCGCCGCGCCTGAAGGCTTATTTCGGCGCGGCGGCGGTCAGGCCATAGACCCCGCGCTGATTGAGCACGGGCTTGAAGCGATCCGAGATGCCGAGAACCGTCTCAGCCCCACCCAGGAACAACATGCCATCGGGCGGCATTAACTTGGAAATATTTTCAAGCACGCGCGTTTTGGTGGGCTGATCGAAATAGATCAGAACATTGCGACAGAATACGATGTCAAAATTCCCCAAACCCCGCAAATCCTGCAAAAGGTTCCACTCGCGAAATTGAACCATGCCGCGCAAGGAGGAATCAATCTGCCAGCTTTCATCTTTCTTTTTAAAGTATTTGACCAGCATCTGGATTGGCAGTCCACGCTGTACTTCAAACTGAGAATAAAGGCCGGCTTTTGCCTTTTCCAACATCTCAACAGAGATATCGGTACCAACAATCTCAACATGCCAGCCCGCCAATTTGGCCGCATTTTCCTTTAGAATCATCGCCAGGGAATAGGCTTCCTGGCCACTGGAACAGGCCGCCGACCAGATGCGGATCGATTTCTTGGCGGCCCGCCCCTGCATAACCTGCGGCAGGACATTGTCCCGAAACTGGTCGAAAGGTTTGGTATCACGAAAGAAAAAGGATTCATTGGTGGTCATCGCCTCGGTGACATCACGGGCCAAAGCCTCGTCACGCCCCCGCATTTTCGCGATAATTTCTTCAATGCTTTTCAGATTGCGTTGGCGTGCCACCGGCATCAACCGGCTTTCCAGCAAATAGGCTTTGTCGGGCGTAATAATCAGCCCAGAGCGCTCTTTCAGAAGCTTTGCCAGAAAATCAAAATCATC
>DUZC01000198.1 GCA_013349735.1 Rhodospirillaceae bacterium | reverse complement strand
AGTTTCGGCAGTGCGGCACGGCTTTTCGGCCCCGAGATCCTGTCCATCGCACCGACACCGGACCTCACCTGGTTTGCCTATCCCGCCGCGCGCGCGCTGTTTGCCGCCCAAAGGAGTGATGCCGCCCTACAATGGCTTGGTCTGGCCCGGGCACAGGGGCTGACCGACCAGGCTGCTGCCGCCACCGCCATGGCCCTGGCACCGCTGGCCCGTCTTAGCCGGCAAGACGAACAACCGCTGGCCGCTTTGCTGGCCGGATGGCGCAAAACACGGGCGGCCCTACCGGCGGCCGATATCGGGCAGCGCCGGGACGTCGTTCTGCTTTGTCTGCTGGCGGCTCAGGGTGAACGCGTTCCCAGTGAAGAATGGCTTGGCCTGTTGGACAACCAAAACGGCGCCGGTGGCCTGTCGCGCCCTGTCTTGTCGCAACTGCTGCGTTTAGCCACCGAGGAAGCCAGGCTGGGTGAAACAGTGGCCTTCGCCCTGGCCGGATTTGGCGATCTCAGCAAAGCCGATCCAATCTTGCTTTACCAGGGTTTGGTGGGTTTGCGCCGGCTTGGGCTGGAGGCGGATGCCCGCGCCATCGCCATCGAAGCTGCCCTTGCCAACGGTATTTAGCGAAGTCTTTCTTGAGATGATGGCGGCGGAGCGAGGGGCCGCCGCCAATACCCTGGACGCCTATCGCCGCGATCTCGCCGCTTTTACTTCCTTTCTGGCAAGCCGCGGCCGCAAGGAGCACCAGGCCGATAGCGCTGATCTGCGCGCCTATCTGACCTGGTTGACCAAACGCGGTTTGGCCGCGCGCAGTCAGGCCCGGCATCTGTCCTGTCTGCGCCAGTATCATCAATTTTTGTTCTCTGAAAATATCCGCAGCGACGATCCCAGCCTGGCCATGGATAGCCCCCGCCTGGGACAGACCTTGCCCCGCCTGCTTAAGGAAGCGGAGATGGAGCGGCTGATTGAGGTGGCCCAAAAGCGGACGGGGATGTCAGGAATGCGGGACCGCGCTCTGGTTGAAATGCTGTATGCCACCGGATTGCGGGTTTCCGAACTGATCAGCCTGCCCCTGGCCACGGTGGCGCGCGGCCAGGAGATGCTGATCGTTCGGGGCAAGGGCGGCAAGGAGCGCATGGTGCCCCTGGGGGGACGCGCCCGCCAGGCGGTGGCGGACTGGCTGAACTGGCGTCAGCCCAAAGCCAGCCGCTGGCTCTTCCCGGGCGGACGCCGGGACGGCCCCTTAAGCCGCAGCGCCGTGGCCCGATTGCTAGGCCGGCTGGCGGTCGCCGCCGGCATACCGCCGTCGCGCCTTTCGCCGCATGTCATGCGTCATTCTTTTGCCAGCCATCTGCTCGCTCATGGTGCGGACCTTCGCAGCCTGCAACAGATGCTCGGTCATGCCGATATCAGCACCACCCAAATTTACACCCATGTTTTAGACGACCGCCTCAAAGCTTTGGTCGGCCAACATCACCCCTTGGCGGGTCGCAGTTCATAAGCCTTTCATGCTCAACAGCCTTGTCCGCAAGGCGACCGGGTCGGCACCGCCCTCTCTCAGCGACGCCAGGCTTGGCGCCTGGTCACGCTTGGCTAAGCGTCTGCCGGCGGAATCGGCCAAGAGCGCATGGTGGTGCCAATTCGGGACCGGTAAATGCAACAGGGCTTGAAGCAGCCGATGGATGTGGGTCGCCGCGAACAGATCCTCGCCTCGGGTAATCAAAGAAATTTCCTGTAAGGCATCATCGACGGTCACAGCCAGATGATAGCTGGCGGCTATTTCCTTGCGGGCCAACACCACATCGCCAAACAGGTCCGGTCGGGCCGTCTGCCAGCCCTGCCCAAGATCATGCCAACCGATCGGTCCGGCCATCGCCACGGCTTTCTGCATATCCAAGCGCAGCGCAAAACCCACCCCCTCGGCCCGCTTTTGCGCGCGTTCGTCCTGGCTGAGACGGCGGCACAGCCCCGGATAAAGCGGACCATCCGGTCCATGGGGCGCGGCGCCAGAGGCTTCAATTTCGCGGCGAATATCGGCGCGGCTACAAAAGCAGGGATAAAGCAGACCGGCCTCGTCTAAACAGTCCAAAGCTTTTTGATAAGCGCCCATATGCTGGGACTGGCACCGCACCGGCCCCTCCCACTTAAGGCCAAGCCAGTCCAGATCGCGCAGGATCGCCTCGGTGAAAAGCGGACGGCAGCGCGTGTGATCAATGTCTTCAATGCGCAACAGAAATTTACCGCCCTGGGAACGGGCGGCCTGTTCGGCAAACAAAGCCGCATAGCCATGGCCAAGATGCAGGAACCCTGTCGGGCTTGGCGCAAATCGGGTGGTCAGACACTTCATCAGGTGACAATGGCCTCCTTTATCGGCTACCACTCTCTTGACGCGATTTCCCGCGTTGCTGACGGCGAGGATCGATGATGGCCAAATCACCCCTTCAAGGCCCATCCTCACCGCCCGCTTCCGGGCGCGCGGCCCGTCAGCTGGTGGTCTTTCTGCACGGCGTTGGAGCCGACGGCAATGATTTGAT
>DUZC01000279.1 GCA_013349735.1 Rhodospirillaceae bacterium | reverse complement strand
CGCAGATTTCCGCGACTTGCCAAGCTTACGCAAAATCATATTGCGCTTCAGATTGGACAAATGATCAATGAACAAAATGCCATCCAGGTGATCCATTTCATGCTGAATCACCGTGGCCAACAGCCCATCCGCCTCAAGCTCGCAGGCGACATTCCTGTCATCTTGATAGGCAACCCGGATCCGTGCCGGACGCACAACCTCAGCATAATGTTCGGGAACCGACAGGCATCCCTCTTCATAGCGCATATCTTCGTCCGATACCCATAGCAGCCGCGGATTTGCCATGCGCAAAGGCTTTTTTGGCTGATCATCCTTGGTGATATCGACCACCACCACCCTTTGACTGACGCCTAATTGCGGCGCCGCCAAGCCGATGCCGGGCGCGGCATACATACTATCCAACATATCATCCATCAGACGGCGGACCTCAGCATCAACCTGTTCAACGGGCTGACATTTCATCTTCAGGCGGGGATCTGGTGCGACAAGAATGGGGCGGATGGCCATGGCGGTGGTTTTCAGTTGACGTTACCAAGCTGTCACATAGGCCGGCGCGCGGTTCGCGTCAAGGATCACACCGGACGCCGGGCCCGTAAAGCGGCACCGATGGTTCCGTCATCAAGGAAATCCAGCTCGCCGCCCATCGGGACGCCCTGAGCCAGACCTGACACCGAAACCTGGCATTCAGACAGACGATCGGCCAGATAATGCGCGGTGGTCTGCCCATCAACGGTCGCCCCGGTCGCCAGAATGACTTCGGTGACCTCTGCATGGCGGGCCCGCGACACCAGCCGTTCAATATTCAAGTCTTCGGGCGCGATCCCGTCCAGAGCCGACAACACGCCCCCAAGCACATGATAGCGGCCGCGATAGGCCCCACCCCGTTCCATGGCCCAGAGGCCGGAAACATCTTCGACCACACAGAGGATTGTCGGATCGCGCCGGTGATCGGCACAAATCGCACAAGGGTCCAGACTGTCGTAATTGCCGCATTGGGAACAGCATTGCACCTTCTCGTCAGCCTGGGTCAAAGCGATGGCCAGCGGGCCCAGCAAAGTGTCGCGATGTTTCAGCAAATGGAGCGCCGCACGGCGGGCGGATCTCGGCCCAAGCCCGGGCAGGCGCGCCAGCAACTGAATCAAACGCTCTATTTCCGGCCCTGCCATGGTGGATCAGAAGGGCATTTTAAAGCCGGCTGGCAGGTTAAGCCCGCCGGTCAGCTTTTGCATCTCGTCCTGCATCAGGTTTTCGACCTTCCCTTTGGCATCGTTGAAGGCAGCCTGGATAAGATCTTCCAAAACCTCGACATCCTCGGCCGAGCAAAGCGAAGGGTCGATCTTTATGCGTCGCATCTCGCCTTTGCCATTGACGCAGATCTGCACCATCCCGCCCCCCGAAGCACCGTTTACCTCCATTTCGGCCATTTTGGCCTGCATATCAGCCATTTTGGCCTGCATCTGCTGAGCTTGCTTCATCAGATTGCCAAGATTTTTCATTCATCTTCTCCGCTTGCGGGTTCAGGGTCGGCGAGATCTGCCGCCAAGGCGGCGGTTTCGGTCAAGTCGCGCACCGCTTCAATGGAAGCCCCCGGAAAGGCGGCCAGGATCGCCTGGACCAGGGGATGGCTGGCGGCATCGGCCTTGCGCTTGATTTCCAATTCCAGACGCTGCTCACGCAGCGTGGGTTGTCCCGTTTCGCGCGACAGACTGACCAACCAGGGCCGACCAGTCCATTCTCCCAGCAGACGGGACAGGCGGGTCGCCAGATCCGGCGGCGCCGAAGCGGCCGGACGAAAGTCGATGCGCCCCGGTTCGTAATGCACCAGATGGACGGCACCATCAAGGCAGGCCGCCAGCAAAGGCTCGCGATGGTCCGCCACCAAACCCACCAGCGCCGTAAAGTCAGACGGCAAAGCGCCGGGCGCCACCTCCTGCGCTTGCGGCTCTATCCGCAGGGCAGCGCCCGCCTGGGCCTTACCACCCGTTCCATGCACCGCCGCAAGAACCGGCGTAAAGCCATTAGCGGACAAGGGCCCACCCGCATTGCCTTTGGGACCATCAGGCGGCGGCGACGGGCTGTCGGTCGATCCCCGCAGAGATTCGATGACATCCGCCGGACTGGGAAGATCAGCCGCATAGGCAAGCCGGATCAGAACCATTTCTGCGGCTTGCAAGGGCGACGGGGCGCTGCGGGTCTCCGCCAGGCCTTTCAACAGAATTTGCCAGGCACGGACCAGATTGGCCATGCTCATCGCGCTTGCCATGGATCCGCCGCGAATCCGCTCGGTTTCCGGGACAAGCGGGCCGTTGGCGGCATCGGGGGCCAGTTTCAGCCGGGTTAACCAATGCGTGACCTCAAGCAGGTCTTGCAGGATCACCACCGGATCCGCCCCCGCGGCATATTGCTCGGCCATCTGCGCCAATCCGGCGGCGATATCCCCGCGCATAACGGCTTCAAACAGATCGAAAATACGGGCGCGATCCGCCAGCCCCAGCATTTCCCTGATCTGGCTCTCACTGACTTGGCCAG
>DUZC01000111.1 GCA_013349735.1 Rhodospirillaceae bacterium | reverse complement strand
CTGGAAATATCGGTACCGTTGACTTTTACACCCTGCAAGGAACCGGTGCCGCTGTTGATGTCATAGGTCATGCGCGGTTCGATGGCCGTGGTGGCATCATGGCTGACCGTTTTGGCCGAACTGTCCAGCAGAGGCGTGCCTTGCGGCGTATAAATCGAAATGGTTCCGTCTGGGCGCGGAAAAGACACGAAGGTCAAATAGCTGGCCAAAGTCTTTAACTGCGAGTCTCGTTTGTCTTGCAAGTCATTGGTATTAACCCCAGCCACGCCATTGGTGCCGATCTGGTTGTTCAGTACCGCAATATTGTTGAGCGCCGTGTTGACAGCGGTGACGGCATCGCCGATCTGTTGATCGGCCTGATCGCGCAGCGATTGCACGCTGGTGGACATGCTTTGCAGGCTGCTGGCCACCTGTGACAGATCATTGACCACCGTGGTGGGCGGCTGATTCGGGGTTGCCGCCAAGGACTGGACATCATTGATCAGGCCCTGGATCTGACCGCTGATCGATGAGGCGTCTTTTGGGGTGCCGAACAGATTCTGGATTTGCGTGTAAAACTGGTCATTGGTGGTCAGCTGGTTCAGTGTTCCATTGGCGGTTTGAATGGAATTGACCAGGCCCTGGGCGACGGTCCGCTTGATTCCGGCCGACATGACGCCGGCGCCGGTACCGCTGAGCGTGTTGCTTTCCTCGACCAGCTGTTGGCGGGTATAGCCGGGCGTGTTGAGATTGGCGACATTGTTGGAGACGACGTCCAGCGCCTTCTGCGAGGTCAGCAGGCCGCTTAGGGCTGACTCGAGGGCGAGATTAATGGACATGGCGGCGGTCTCCTGCGCGTTCAGACTTTGGAGTTGAAGGCAATGGCCGAATTGCTGACCGGCGGGCCATCGATCTTGCCTTTGGCCGAATAGGTGACCTGCTGGTCGCGTTCCTTACGAAAGGCCTCATTGACGGCGCCAAACAATCTTTCGATGGCATGCATATTGGCACGCAGCAGGCCGGCATTTTCCTCGACATGGGTTTGCAGCAACTGGGCTTGATCGACCAGCCATTGGCGCTGTTCCGGGGACAGGGTTTGCACGGCGTCTTTTTCACTTAAAGTTATGCGCAACCGTTCCTGATAAAGAGTGGTGGCCTTTTGCTTGCGCTCGAGAAGCGCGGCGACCGCCTGAATATCCTGGGCATGCAGCAGGCGATTTTCCTCGACCACGATAGAGTCGTAAATTTGCAGAGCTTCGGCCATGGCGGCCAGGGTCTGCGGCAGCCCCAAAGGATTGCTGACAGGCGCCGCGCCGGAGGCTGGCTTGGCGGGGGATGGCGCCGAGACGGGTGGGGCGCCGGCCGGCATCGCTGGCTTAGGCGCTGCTTTGGGGGGCGGTTTGGGAAGATGGGATGGGGTCATCCGGCATTCTCCTGTGTCGCGATCATCGTGCGCAACACCGCATCGCCGATCCCTAAACCGCCATGTTTGGCGACTTGCTTGCCATATTCGTCGATCAGGACCGAGCGGAACATTTCTTCGCCGTGACCGCCGCCAAACATGCCGTCGGTGCTGACACCGTCAAACATCTGGCTGAACATCTGCGAGACGAAAACGGCCTCGAAATCCGTGGCTGATTTCTTCATCGCCGCCATGGACTGGCCTTTGCCCATATTCGGCGTGGTCTGGCTTTGGCTGAGGGCCAGGCTGGCCTGGCCGAGGGCTTGGGACGCGTCGAGGCTGGCCATTACATCACCTCGATCTGTGCTTGCAGGGCACCGGCCGCTTTGACCGCCTGCAGAATGGTAATCAAATCGCGCGGGCCGATGCCCAGCGCATTGAGGCCATTGACCAGTTCCTGCAAGGTGACCCCATGGGACAGGACGGTCATTTTCTTGTCAGCCCCCTCGTCGACCTGAACATCGGTGCGGTTGACGGTGGTGGTGGTGCCGGTCGCCGAGAAGGGGGCCGGCTGCGAAACCTGCGGTGTTTCGGTGATGCGGATGGTCAGATTGCCCTGCGCGATGGCCACCGTACTGATGCGCACATTCTCGCCCATGACGATGGTTCCGGTATGTTCGTCGATGATGACCCGCGCCAATTGGTCGGGTTGCACATGCAATTGTTCGATATCGGTCAGCAGGGCGACCGAATTACCAAGGAAGCGCGGCGGGACCTGCAGACGCACCGTGGCGGGGTCAGTGGGGCGGGCGACGTCGGCGCCCAAATGAGCATTGACCGCTTCGGCAATGCGGCGCGCTGTGGTGAAATCGGGATTGCGCAGATCGATCTGCACCGATTCCATATGGGTCATGTCAAAAGGAACTTCGCGTTCAACCACACCGCCGCTGGCGATGCGGCCCGAGGTCGGCACGCCCTTTGTTACCGAGGCCGCAGCGCCACCGGCCGAGAAGCCGCCGATGGCCACCTGGCCTTGGGCGACGGCATAGACTTCGCCATCGGCGCCGACCAACGGCGTAACCATCAAGGTTCCACCCAACAGGCTGGTGGCATCACCCAGTGCACTGACGGTGATATCGATTTTTGTACCCTGACGGGCGAAGGCCGGCAGCTTGGCAGTGACCATCAC
>DUZC01000230.1 GCA_013349735.1 Rhodospirillaceae bacterium | reverse complement strand
TTGCCGAGACCGACCCCGCCATACAGGAAAAGCGGGTTAAAAGACACGGTATCGGATTCCGCGACCCGGCGGGCTGCCGCATGGGCGAACTCATTGGGCTTGCCCACCACAAAATTGTCAAAGGTGTAACGCGGATCCAGCGCCGCGCTGATATCGTCGCTGACATTCGCGGGCTCCGCCAGGCTCACTGCCGGCCGCGCCGGGGCGACCTGGTGCGGCCGGCGCTCCGGCGCTGTCGGCGGCCCATCCGTCCTGGCCGTTGGCTGCACCACGATGTCGACGCCGTTGACCGTCGCATTTTCCTTCGACCACAAAGCGCGGATGCGGTCGCCGTAATGGGTAATCACCCAGTCACGCAAAAAGCGCGTCGGCACCGAAATCCGCACCTGACCGCCGCTGACATCGGAAAGACTTAAGGGGTTCAACCAGCTTTTGAAGGTCGCATCGCCGAACTCGTCGCGCAGCCGGCCACGGACTCTGTTCCACTGCGCTCGAACAATTTCGTCGTTCACCGATTCACCCCATATCCGAACAGTCAAAACAAACCAACGAAAGATCCGCAGTCTTTTGCCAACCGCGGGATGGCTTGCCTTGCCCCCCAATTGCCCCGGCCTGAATCGGCCGATAGCGACTTTGCTGGGTTCAAATTCTTCCGATAGATAACCCAAGAGCGGCGTTAACTATTCAGAAGGTTTTACACCCTATCTATTTGGCTCAATACAATGTGATTTCGACCACACAGTAAGTAATTAAAGTAAACAGCTCACCAGCACCCCCTTTCTAATTGATCGGGAACGAGCGAACTCTTATCTAAGGAAGCCGACACCCTCGGGTGGGGCAAGACGCGACTCTATCGATGCTTTTGGTCGAGCGCAACGTGACCGAAAAGCGAACAAAAATATTTTTATTTCATGCACGATTTTGCTTGAAAAGGCGCAAAAAAGCCGCACCCGCCCATTCAGGGGGATGCGGCTAAAACCGATTGCGCTCAGAAGTCGCTTAGAGGGTTTTGATCCGGGCGGCCAGGCGCGAAACTTTGCGCGAAGCCGTGTTTTTGTGCAGAACACCCGCCTGCACACCCTTCATCATTTCCGGCTCGGCCGCCCGCAGCGCTTCGACAGCGGCCGCTTTGTCGCCACCGGCGATCAAGGCCTCAACCTTTTTGACGGAACTGCGCAAACGGCTGGTGCGTGCGCGGTTGACCTCGGTGCGCCGCTCGGTCTGGCGGATGCGCTTTTTGGCGGACTTATGGTGAGCCATTAATAAAGAACCCGTTCTAAGAAAAAGGGACCCAAAGGGAAGCGGCGTTTATAAGGCGGTGCTCCGCCTTTCGTCAATGACGGAATTTTACCGGCCATGGCAATCGGTTCTAAGCGGCCGGCAAGATCAATGGGGCAATCCCGCCTCGCCATAAAGAAAGTCCTGGCTTCGCGCCGCAGACAGGCCGCTGTCGCGCCCAACCCCAAACAACGCCTGCAACAAAGCCCGTTTTTGTAGGCAAGTCGGACGGGTGGGCACCAGACGGACGACCGCGGCGCCATGGCGGGTCAGGATAATTTCTTCACCCGCTTCAGCGCGGCGCACGAGGTCAAGTAAATGCCCCTTTGCTTCACAGACACTGATCTGCATCTGGTTTCCTAATGTGACTCATTTTTTGCCTGTCCGAATTAAGGTCTATAGTTATGGTCCATGTCAATTGGCGGGTTGATTCGAAGGAAGTAATATAGCGACCGTTTCCGGATTACGATATCCTGCCACAGAAACGCTCCATTTCGAACTGGACGTGGCCGGTGTCGGGAAAAACGGCTTATCAGCGCATCCAACGCTATCGGGAACGACAAACGGAAATCGGGCTGATCCGGCATGAGCTGCGCATTGCCCCGGAAGACCGGGACGCAATCAATGCGCTGGCGAAAAAACGACGAAAGCAGCGCCAATCCATCATCAACAATAAATATCTTGATTTTGTGCTCGGCACCCTCAATGCGCCAAGACCGCACCCGATCTCTGGGCGTGACTTGCTGGATTGCTTGCGGTGCGATGTGCCGATTGCGTGCTTTAAGGCGCATATCGAGGCATTATTCACCGAAATTTCTGCGGAAGCGCTGTATTGGCTGGTCCTCAGCGGGGTTACTTCCTTTGAGGAATTAAATCGAGCACAGATCGTCTGGAAGCATAAGAAAGGCCCCCATTATGAATGGCTCCAGGAAATGGCCGAACTCGAGTTGGCAAGAAATGCTCAGCAGAATCTTACCCATTCTGAATGACGTTAAGCCAGGCGAAGCGCGCAAGGCGCGCTTCGCCCCTTTGTAACCGAAGGAACAGCCCTCAGCGATTCTTGAAATTAGGCTGACGTTTCTCGGCAAAGGCCGCCATGCCTTCTTTCTGATCCGCGGTGGCGAACAGGGCATGGAACAGGCGGCGTTCGAAATGGACCCCCTGGGCCAGGGTGGTTTCATACCCAACTTCCGCACCGTGGTTAAAAAAATATAATCCCATCAAGGCACTATGGGCCGAAAAAAGTTTTAGGCACCACAGCTCTGGGCGCCGGCTGTCCGCACGACGGCTGGCGGCATCT
>DUZC01000170.1 GCA_013349735.1 Rhodospirillaceae bacterium | reverse complement strand
AGGAATTCCTCGCTGGCAATGATACAGACCGTGTGGCTGCCAACATCGTCGGCGGCGGTGTCGCAGCAGCCGTTACGAAAGAAGCCGGTCATCGGGCGTAGCGAACAGGTTTCTAACCGCCCACCCAGAACATTCCGGGCGGCTCCATTTTTGCCGCCATCACCGCTATCGCCTCTGGGCATGCTCATCTCCGCCGACGGATTGTTCAATCCCAAGCCGGATTATGGCGACTGATGCTGGCCTTGTATAGGCCAAGGCAGCACCAGATTAGGCGAATCCTGCGTTCACCAAGGGCCGTGTTCGGCTATCAATGTTCGTCGATGATGCATTGCTCAAGCCTTTCGCGGTCAACGATAAAGATTTTTCCGCGTCCTGTTTGGACCAATCCTTGCTGTTCCCAGTTATTTATCAGCTTGTTGATACTTTCCCGGCTGACATTGAGATGATTGGCAAGATCCTGCTGAGACAGCCGGATATCGATACGGATACCATTGGCGACCGGTTGTCCAAAGCTGCGCGCTAAAAGCAAAAGCCGCTTGGCCAGACGCGCCGGCAGATCAAGAAAATGGGTATCTTCAAGCAAACTGCTGATCCAGCGCATTCGGCTGGCGCAGGCTGCGAGCATGCGAATACAGCAATGCGGGCTTTGGTGCAAAAACAGCATGAGGTCTTTGCGTTCGATGGAAAGAAGTTCAGAGTCCTCGACGGCAATCGCATCGGCCGTTCGCAGGCCGCCGTCAAGAACGGCAATTTCACCAAAGATTTTTCCTGGTCCTACCAGGTTCAAGATGCTCTCGCGGCCATCTACGGAAATGGTGGTAATGCGTATCAGGCCTTTGACGACGAGATATAGGCGTTCGCCTACGTCCCCTTTGGAAAAAAGCAGCGTCTGCTTCTGAACGGCGAAAAGTTTGGAGATGGACGCCAGATGCTCTAAATCGTCGGGAGGCAACGTACCAAACAATGTGCTTTTGCCAAGGGTTTGACGCTTGAAGAGGTGGCGATCCTGTCGGAAGTCGGAAAAGGACATGGAGTGGCTTCGGTTCCAGAGTCATGCAATCTATGATACATACTACTCTACTTTCACACTCGCTAAGAGTGAAAAACGCGTTTATGAGCCTGCATTTGATAACTCTGGGTAAAACAAGCAAAAATTGCACCTGCGAGTCACGGCGCTGTGCGGGATTAATGCTGCTGGCCCGCCGGCGGGTGATGTCCCGGAGGTTTGCCGGCGCCTGACGAGGGTGGCCCGCTGGGGCGCGAGCCATGCGACTCGCCCCGTTCCTCGTCTTCATCATGAGATTTAACGGCAAAGCCGCGCAGCACCCAGCAAGCTGAAAAACTGAAGACCAGGACTAAGGCGATACCGCTGCCGATGAATTCACCAGCTTGAATAAACCCAGGGATACCATCGCTAAAAAACCCGAGGGCATTTTCAATTCCGGCGAAGGGAAAAACCAGGATTGAGCCGACGATGGCGACGCGGACCCATCCTTTATTGCGGAGCGGGGAAAGACGATATCCACTCATCTGCTGTCTCCATAGATCAATGAGCCCTGTCTTTTTGAACGAGGGAATGGGTCTGCTTGGGCGTAGCGGTGATACCAAGATCACATAATGTCGGTGCGGCCATGATCAGGCGGACCAGTTCAGCCTGGCGCGTGACTCCGGTTTTGCTAAAAATCCGTTTCAGATAGGTCCGGGCCGAGTTGACGGTAATGCCCAAATGAGGGGCGGCCTCTTCAAGACGTTCGCCCCTGCCCAGTCTAAGCGCCAGTTTGGCTTCGGCGTCGGTGAGTTCAAAAAGGCGCATGACCGTATCCACTGTTGGAAAAGGCAGGCGCTCAGGATCATTGATCAACAATATTGCGGAGGGAGGTCCCGCTGGCCCAGCAGGAAGGGGGGCCACCACGACCGACAGAGGACGCTCATCTCCCTGGCGCGACAATGAGATGGCCCTTGGCTGGGCATTGGCCCCACTACTGGTTGCTGATTTCACCAACAAACGCAATTCGCTGGCTTCACTTTGGCGCGAGGCCAGGCATAGCCCGGCCGGGCTCATGCCAATGCCATCATTGGCCGTCAGATAGGCGGCACCCTGACTGTTCATGAATAGCACGTGCAATTGGCTGTCCACGACGACCACCCCGGTGGGCAGGCGGTTTAAGGTGGCCAGACCGAACGCGGCATCGGTCGTTGGAAGCGCTGCGGGCTTCTGGTTAAGTTCCAGCGCCTGCTCGATGCCGGCGGCCAGGACCTCGCTTTGGCAGGGTTTGGTGTAAAAGCGAAAAACATTGGCCTCATTGATAGCCGCCAGAGCTGTTTCAAGATCTGCTGCACCGGTGACGACAATGGCTTGGATCTGGGGGCCCGCGGCACGCAATGCCGCAATCAACTGAAGTCCCGACATCTCAGGCATGCGCATATCAACCACGGCGACATCATAGGCCTTCTGTTGATGGGCTTTGAGCGCCAGAGAGGGAGAGCTGTGAAAGGTCATATCCCAGACGGCCTGACGTGTGCGCAGCGAACGCTTCATGGCATCGAGGACATGGGGCTCGTCATCGACAAAGAGAATGCGCGTCTTTTCCGGCTCACTCATCGCATCTGTCCAA
The DNA here is from genome assembly GCA_013349735.1 of Rhodospirillaceae bacterium. Taxonomy (GTDB): domain Bacteria; phylum Pseudomonadota; class Alphaproteobacteria; order Rhodospirillales; family Magnetospirillaceae; genus DUZF01. Next base: position 25 of record DUZC01000170.1, on the reverse strand, counting down.
TCGGGGCAGTCCTCAAATGAGGATA
>DUZC01000300.1 GCA_013349735.1 Rhodospirillaceae bacterium | reverse complement strand
ACGGTCGCGACGACATCAAACTTATTGCGCTTGAAGTCAATGATTCTGTAGCGCCGCTTATGCCCACCCCCACGAAAACGGGTGGTGATGCGACCGTGGTTGTTGCGTCCGCCCTGAGAGCGCAAGCCTTCAGTCAACGACTTCTCGGGCTTGCCCTTCCACAACTCGGACCGGTCCACCAGCACCAGTTGGCGCTGGCTTGGCGTCGTCGGCTGGTAACTTTTAAGCGGCATCGCGTTAGATCCCTGTCGTCACATCAATCGAATGGCCTTCGGCCAACGAAATAATGGCTTTTTTGTAATCATTGCGCTTGCCGACATACCCTTTAAAGCGCTTGGTCTTGCCAAGCTGCCGCAAGGTATTGACGGCCTTTACCTTAACGTTGAACACAATCTCGACGGCGGCTTTGATTTCGCCTTTGGTCGCGTCCAAAGGAACCCGAAAAGTCACCTGGCCATGCTCGCCGCCCAATGTCGCCTTTTCGGTTATCACCGGACTGCGAACAATGTCATAGGCCCGCAGCTTGCTCATCACCACCTTGTTCATTTCAGTCGAGCCTCCAGCGCTGACACCGCATCCGTGGTCAGGACCAGAGTATCGCGGCGCAAAATGTCATAGACATTCGCTCCCTGGCTCGGCAGGACATCGATGAACGGAAGATTGCGGGATGCCAAAGCAAAATTGGTGTCCAGCTCCGACCCGCCAATAAACAATGCATTAGCAAGATTCATTTTGGCCAGACGAGCCGCCAATTCTTTGGTTTTAGGGCTGGAGGTTTCCGCCTTTTCCAAAACGACCAGCTTGCCGTCCGCGGCCTTCGCCGAAAGAGCGACCCGCAACGCCAGCAGGCGGACCTTTTTTGGCAAATCATGGGCATGAGAGCGCACGACCGGCCCGAAAATGACCCCGCCGCCACGAAATTGGGCGCTCCGCAGCGAACCCTGACGGGCGCGACCGGTACCCTTTTGCTTATAGGGCTTCTTCGTCGTTCCCGAGACTTCCCAGACCTGTTTGGTCTTGTGATTTCCCGAGCGCCGCTTGGCCAACTGGTAATTTACCATCCGCGCCAAAATATCGCGGCGCACCTCAACCCCAAAGACCTCATCAGCCAGATCTAGTGACCCGACCGTCTTGGCATCAAGATTAATGATGTCGATCTTCATTGGCCTGGATCCTTTTGCTCTTCGACGCTCTCAGCGGCGGCGACCGGATGCCCGTCAGCTTTGGCTGATTTAACCCCAGCCGGGAACGGCACGCCTTCCGGAAGCTTCTTCTTTACCGCGTCGCGAACCAGAACCCAGCCGCCCTCGGCACCGGGAATGGCCCCTTTCACGATGATCAAGCCACGCGCCGGGTCAGTGGAAACCACTGTCAGACTTTGGGTCGTGACCTGTACATCGCCCATATGCCCGGCCATCTTCTTACCTTTGAAGACTTTGCCTGGATCTTGGCGCTGACCGGTCGAACCGTGCGAGCGATGCGACACAGAAACGCCATGGCTCGCTTCGAGGCCACGGAAATTGTGCCGCTTCATCCCGCCGGCGAAGCCTTTGCCGATGGTCGTTCCCGTGACATCCACATACTGACCGGCGACAAAATGTTCGGCGGACAGTTCAGTGCCGACTTCCAGCATGGCGTCGGGCGTCACACGGAATTCAACCATGCGCTTTGAGGGTTCAACCTTGGCCTGGGCGAACTGCCCCCGTAAAGCCTTGTTGACGTTCTTTACCTTAGCAAGACCAGCACCTAGCTGCACGGCGCAATACCCATCCTTTTCTTCGGAACGGGTAGAAACCACCTTACAGGTATCAACCTTTAATACCGTAACCGGCACGTGAGTGCCATCTTCGGTAAAAAGTCTGGTCATGCCGACCTTCTGAGCGATGAGACCGGAACGCATCGTCTGCCGTCCTTACAACTTGATTTCGACGTCGACGCCGGCCGCAAGATCCAGCTTCATCAACGCATCCACAGTCTGCGGTGTCGGATCGACGATATCCAGCAGACGCTTGTGAGTACGGATTTCAAACTGTTCACGCGACTTTTTGTCGATATGCGGTGAGCGGTTCACGGTGAACTTCTCGATGCGCGTCGGCAGCGGGATTGGGCCACGCACCTGAGCACCCGTGCGTTTGGCCGTGTTAACGATCTCACGTGTGGACTGATCCAACACGCGATGATCGAACGCCTTCAGGCGGATGCGGATATTCTGACTATCCATTGTCCTGTCCATTTCATCCACCGGCCCCTTCCCTTAGGGAAAAGGCCGGAGATTAACCAAATCACGCGATGATCGACGCCACCACACCGGCACCAACCGTGCGGCCACCTTCGCGAATTGCGAAACGCAGCCCCTCGTCCATGGCGATCGGAGCAATCAGCTCGACCGACATCGATACATTGTCACCCGGCATCACCATTTCGGTGCCTTCGGGCAAAGCCACCATCCCGGTGACATCGGTCGTCCGGAAATAGAACTGCGGACGATAATTCGTGAAGAACGGCGTGTGACGGCCACCTTCTTCCTTCGTCAGGATATAGGCCTCGGCCTTGAATTTGGTATGCGGGGTAATCGTCCCCGGCGCCGCCAGAACCTGGCCACGCTCGACATCTTCACGCTTGGTGCCACGCAGCAGCGCACCGATATTGTCGCCCGCTTCACCCTGATCCAGGAGCTT
>DUZC01000128.1 GCA_013349735.1 Rhodospirillaceae bacterium | reverse complement strand
CATATCTATGCGGATTTTACCGGCAAGGCCGAGGAAAGTCGTAAGATCTCGGCCAAAGACATGGACCATCTGGCCCGAGGTCGGGTCTGGCCGGGGGATGAAGCCCAGCGACTTGGACTGGTTGACGCGTTGGGCGGCTTTAGCACCGCCCTTGGGCTGATCCGGCAGCTTGCCCATCTGCCCTCGCAGATGCCCATCGCTTTGGTGACTTTTCCCCGTCCGCAATCTCCAACGGACTATATCTTAAGCTTGGCCAAAGGGGGCCATCTGCCGGCCGCCCTGGCCGAAGCCAGAAATTTAAGCCGCACCCTGACCCGGGTTCAGGTCCTGTTTCAACCCTTCAGCCCTTTACTCGGCCAAAGCGACGCTCACCTGCTTGGACCGTCCTTGACGGCTCCCTAGAGTGCTTCAGTTTCAAACTGAAGCACTCTAGGGCACATGTGTGAACGAAAAATCTCCGATTTTTCAATGCTCAAACGCCGCTCGGGCTTAAGAGTTTTTCAGTTTTTTTATTCAGTCAAAATGCGAAAAACTCTAACTTTTATGGCCAACCACCAAGAATTCAATATTGCCGTCCGGCCCCTTGATCGGGCTTTCCACCAGGCCCTGCACATGCCAGCCCGGCTGTGCCGCCAGCCAAAGGGTAATGCGCCTGCAGACCTCTTGATGCAGGGCGGGGTCACGTACCACGCCACCCTTGCCGACCCGCCCTTTCCCGACCTCAAATTGCGGCTTGATCAAAGCGACCAACGTCGCTTGCCCAGCGGTCAAGGCCATCGCCGCCGGTAATACGGTTTCAAGGCCGATAAAACTGGCGTCGCAGACGACCAGATCCAGAGGCTCGGGGATCTCCGCCCTGCTCAAATAGCGGGCATTAGTTCGTTCCAGCACCGTCACCTTCGGGTTTTGACGGAGCCGCCAAGCCAATTGCCCCTGCCCCACATCCACCGCGTAAACCTTGGCCGCCTCATGGGCCAGCAGCACATCGGTAAACCCACCGGTGGAGGCGCCAATATCGACCGCCACTTTTCCCTCGCAATGAAGAGCAAAGCTCTCGATGGCCCGCATCAACTTAAGCCCGCCCCGCGACACCCATGGGTGGTCTTGTCCGCGTAATTCCAACGCAATATCCGGATCAACACCCAGGCCAGGCTTGTCCAACCGCCTCTCGCCGGAGAAAACCTTTCCCGCCATGATGACAGCCTGGGCACGGCTGCGGCTTTCGGTCAAACCGCGATCGGTCATCAACTGATCCAGCCGAATTTTCGCCATACTGTCATTCCTTTGTCATCAACAGCTTTTGGAAATTGCCGAGCCTTACATCATTGCTGTAACGTCATGGCAAGCAATAGAACATCGCTTGGGGAGTTCATGTCCACGCTACTCATAACGCATCCCGCCTGCCTCGAACACGACACAGGCGAATATCATCCGGAATGTGCCGATCGCCTGCGGTCGGTGTTGCAAGCCCTTGAGACCGAGGAGTTTGCCGGTTTGCACCGCGAAGCCGCCCCTCTGGCCAGCATCGAGCAAATTTTGCGCGCGCATTCGATGGATCACGTGGATTTTGTCCGAGACAATATTCCCTCTGGGGAAGGCCACAGCCATCTTGATCCGGATACGGTGGTCTGCGAGGGCTCGTGGGAAGCGGCGCTACGCTCGGCCGGGGCCACGGTGGCCGCAGTCGACGCCGTAATCCGCGGCGACTGTCGCAACGCCTTTTGCGCGGTCCGCCCCCCCGGCCATCACGCCGAACACAACGCCGTCATGGGATTTTGCCTGTTTAACAATGTCGCCATCGGCGCTTTGCACGCGCAGGTCAGCCATGGCCTGAAAAAGATCGCCGTTCTGGATATTGACGTGCATCACGGGAACGGTACCCAGGATATCTTTTTTGACAATCCGGGGCTCTTTTATGCCTCGACCCATCAACAGGATTCGTTTCCCGGCACCGGCTTCGCCCATGAGACCGGCTCTGCCGGCAATATCGTCAATATACCGATGCATGCCGGCGCCGGCTCGGATGCCTGGCGCGAAGCGGTGAGCATCGGAATTTTACCCAGAATCGCTGATTTTTCCCCTGATCTGATCATGTTATCGGCTGGCTTTGACGCGCATGCCTCGGACCCCTTAGCCCATATGCGGCTGACCACCCAGGACTTTCACTGGATCACCGTGGAATTGTGCAAATTAGCCGATAGCTTCTGCCAGGGGCGACTGGTCTCTGTTCTCGAGGGCGGCTATGACTTGCGGGCGCTTTCTTTGTCTACGGCCGCTCATGTAAGGGCCTTGATGGGGTCCTGAAGAGCGTCCTTTTGCCCATGTCTTTGTTGCACCTGCGAAAGTTGGCGCGTAGACTGCCCGGCTTGGCCTGTGGAGAGTGACTTTGCCAGACTTGCCTGCTGAGATCGCATCGCTGAGTTTCGAAGATGCCCTGGCCGAACTCGAACGCATCGTTCGTCAGTTGGAAGAAGGCAAAGGACGGCTGGATGATGCCATTGATGCCTATACCCGGGGCGCGCAGTTGAAAAGTCATTGTGACGCGAAATTGACAGAGGCCCAGGCACGGGTTGATCGCATCGTCCTGGGTGCCGATGGAACGATTTCGTGCGAACCGAGCGATTTAGGTTAATGGGGCAATGAGCAATAAGCCGATTCTTGATGGGCTGCGCCAACCTTCGGACATCCGCCG
>DUZC01000263.1 GCA_013349735.1 Rhodospirillaceae bacterium | reverse complement strand
ATCCATGGCAAAAACGGCAGAGGTGGCATCAACGATTACCAGCCCCTTGCGCTCATCTTTGATCCAGTCGCCACCGGGCACACGGACGCCCGAAGTGGTGCCGTTCCAGGTGAAGACGACATCGCGATCAAAATCCACCTGCGCGACATCGGGTAACTGGCCGTAATCGGCCTTGAAAACCCGAACGTCTGGCAGCTTCAGCTGTTTGGTGACATCGGTTACCCAGCCATCGCCAAAACTTTCCCAGGCCAGCATATCGACACCACGTTCGCCCAATAGCGACCATAGGGCCATTTCGACCGCACCCGTATCCGAGGCGGGAACGATCCCGATCAGATAATCATCAGGCAAACCAAGGATGGCCCGACTGCGGTCGAGAACTTCAGCAAGCTTAGATTTGCCAATTTTGGCCCGATGCGACCGACCGATTGCGGCGTCGGCCAAAGACTGAAGCGACCAACCGGGGCGCTTGGCACAAGGACCAGAAGAAAATTGCGGATTATTCGGCCGAACCGTCGGCCGTACAGAAACTGTCATTGAGATAACCCTCCCTCGCAGAAGGGACGCGACCCGTTGGGGGACCGTGGCCCGCGCGGAGTTTGGCAGGCCGTCCCCGGCCCGTCAATCAACAGTTAAAGCAAATGGTATGATTAAGCGGTCCATGACCGCCACCAAACCCTGGTGCCGAAGCGATAGCCTGTTGGACAAAATCCCGAGCCCTGGTAACCGCGGCCACCATTTCCATACCCTGGGCCAATCCCACTGCAATCGCCGAGGCCAAGGTGCAACCGGTTCCATGGGTACTGGTGGTATTTTGACGGCGGCTTTCAAAAAAATGAACCCCCTGCGGATCAAGCAAAAGATCGACCAGAAGGGCGCCCGGCAGATGCCCGCCTTTGACCAAAACCGCCCCCGGCCCCATGGCCAGCAGATGCCGGGCGGCGATGACCATACCGTCTACATCGACAATCGACAGACCACACAAGGCTTCGGCTTCAGGAATGTTCGGCGTCAAAATGGTGGCGCGGGGCAATAAACGGTCTTTCAGCAGCGAGAAGGCGGCCTCGTCCAATAAACTGTGGCCGCCTTTGGCGACCATGACCGGATCGACCACCAAAGGAACCCCGGGCGCATGGCTTTCCAGAACTTCCGCCACCGCCAGAATCGCCTCGGGCCGGCTGAGCATGCCGGTCTTGATGGCATCGGCACCGATATCCGCCAATACCAGTTCCATCTGGCTGCGAATAAAAGCGGGAGGCACATCGATAACGCCGAAGACCCCATGGGTATTCTGAGCGGTCAATGCGGTAATGGCCGTGGCGGCGTAGCCCTTCAGCGCGCTCACGGTCTTGATATCGGCCTGAATGCCGGCTCCACCGCCGCTGTCCGAACCCGCCGCGATCAGAACCCGTCCTTTGATTAAGTGACCGGTCATTGACTGGCGGCCCCTGCTATTGCACCGATAATATCATCTACAACACCGGTAATCAGAGACGGATCATCGCCTTCGGCCATGACCCGGATCAGCGGTTCCGTGCCGGAACGGCGGATCAGCAATCGCCCCTTGCCCTGCAAGCGCTCTTCCCCCGCCTTGATCGCCCGACCGACCAAAGGCTGGTCCAGGATTCCGGCATTCAACGCCTGCGGTATCCGCACATTTTTCAACAATTGTGGCAAGGGCTGAAACAGGCGCAACATTTCGCTGGCCGGACGGCCCGATTCCACCAGCGCCGCCAAAACTTGCAAGGCCGCGACCAGACCGTCCCCGGTGGTCGAATAATCACTGAGAATAATATGGCCTGACTGCTCACCACCTACGTTAAAGCCGCCCGTTCGCATTTTTTCCAGAACATAGCGATCGCCCACATTGGTGCGATGCAGGACAAGCCCTTCCTGGGCAAGGAAGCGCTCCAGACCCAGATTGGACATGACGGTCGCCACCAATCCGCCCTGGCGAAGGGTCCCGCTGTTTTTCCACAAGCGGCCGATCAGCGCCATGACCTGATCGCCGTCCACTTTCTGGCCAAATTCATCGCAGAGCACCAGCCGGTCGGCGTCACCGTCCAAGGCCAAACCAAGATCCGCATTATGGGCAACCACCAGCGAAGACAAAGCCTCGGTGGCCAGCGAGCCACAATTCAGATTGATGTTAAAGCCGTCCGGCGCGACCGCCAGGGGCACCACATCGGCGCCCAATTCCCAAAGAATGGTCGGAGCGACCTTATAGGCGGCGCCATTGGCGCAATCGACCACGATTTTCAACCCATCAAGACGCAGACCGCGTGGAAAGGTATTTTTGACATATTCGATATAGCGGCCAACGGCGTCATCCAGACGTCGGGCCCGGCCAAGCTTGGCCGATGCCACCCGATGGGCCGCCAGTCCGTTTTCCATTTTTTCTTCGATAACCGCCTCGGCATCGTCAGAAAGCTTATAACCATCCGGACCGAACAGTTTGATCCCATTGTCCTCATAGGGATTATGAGAAGCGGAAATCATAACCCCAAGATCGGCCCGTAAGCTGCGTGTCAGCATCGCCACCGCCGGGGTCGGTAATGGCCCCAGCAAAACGACATCCATGCCAACCGAGATAAAACCCGCGGTTAAAGCTGGTTCCAGCAGATAACCCGACAGGCGGGTATCCTTGCCGATAACGACGGTATGACGATGGTCGCCACGCGTGAAGAAATGACCGGCAGCCATGC
>DUZC01000117.1 GCA_013349735.1 Rhodospirillaceae bacterium | reverse complement strand
CTCGCCTTTGCCGGTTTGGGCGGACTCTCCCTGCTGCTGGCCCGCCGCCGGAAAGCCTGAAATAAAATTCTTTACCGGGCGGCACGGGGGCAATCAGTTTTCCCCTTGCCGCCCGTTTTCTTTTTCAGGGCCTTCACCCGCATTGCGGTGGTACCGGCCCTGCTTGGGCGACAGCTTCCTCCTCCCGCAGAAGACGAGGTTGCGAGACTCAAATATTCCCCGGGTGGAGGGCGGCGACAGGTTGCCGCTTTGGACTGAGAGACATGTCTCCCGGTTTCTAACCCATCAACAACTCCAACGTGGCATCACTTCCGCATCCTTTGAAGCTCGGTGCTGGCAAATAAGTACTCGACGTACGTCCGGTCCTCGGCGGCCAGGCATTTGTGGAAATAATCGGCGGCAACCGCCTCGTCCCCGGCGAACAGGCGTTTCATACCGGCGAAATAATAGGCATCGCCCAGCCGGCTTTTTTTGGTTTCGGCATCCGTTGAGTCCGCACCGGCGAAGAGAACGGATTCGCCAATTTTGCCGAGGACATGGTCCGCCACCTTTTCAAACCAGGCGTCCGGCGGCCCGCTCTGGCGTCGATCAAGATAATCGGCCAGCTCTTGATCCGCCGGCACCCGCTGGTTTAACCGGGTGCGCAAAACCCAGACATACAGGCGCGGAAAATCCCCGCCGCTGGCATTCAACCGGCAGCGATATTGAAGATCGGCCAGGGCATTCGTCCAATTTTGACTTTGGTAATAACAGACGCCGCGATTGAAGCAGGCATAGACCGATTTGGGGTCGAGTTCCATCACGCGGGTAAAGTCGGCGATGGCGCCGGAGAGATCGCCTTTGGCCTGCCTGGCATTGCCGCGATTCATATGGAACAGCGGGGACTGGTCATTAATTTGAATCGCCAGATTGTAATCGGCAATGGCTCCGTCGAGGTCGCCTTGGACTTGCTTGCCATAGCCCCGACCGTTATAGGCTTTGGCGTTTTTGGGGTTGAGTTCGATCGCTTGGGAATAATCTTTGCCGGCGCCGGCAAAATCATTTTTATCGCTCTTGATGTCGCCCAGACTGTTATAGGCGGCGGAGGCGGATTTGGGGTCCAGTTCAATCGTGCGGGCATAATCCGCGCTGGCGCCATCCAGGTCGTGCCGGGCATATCTGACGCCGGCCCGGTTGAAATAGGCCTGGCTCAGGGTTGAATCCAATTCAATGGCGCGGTTAAAATCGGCCAGCGCGCCGTCCAAATTTCCCTTGCACTGCTGAATCAGTCCGCGATTGTTATAAGCTCTGGCATAGCGGGGATCGATTTCGAGGGCGAGATTGTAGTCCGCCAGCGCCCCCGCAAGATCCCCTTTGGATGCCTTGGCGTTGCCCCGGTCTTTTATGGCCTCGATATATTTGGGGTTCAGTTCGATGGCCCGGGTGAAATCCGCAATGGCTCCCGGCGTATCATTATTGGTTTGGCGGGAAAGGCCGCGGCAGTAGAAATCCACGGCATTGGTTTGGCCAAATAAAATGGCGGGCAGCAGAAGGCTTAAAAGCATCTGAAATCCGACAATCACAGGGAAGGTTTTCATAACTTGAGAGGCTGCTGAATTTATTTGGCTTAGGCATACCGGGCTTTTCCCGCGTTAACCAGGATTTCACTTATGGTTTCTTGCCTGCGAACCCGGCCCCGTGCCGTTTCCATGGCATGCTGGGCGTGAAGCCCTCCGCCCGATCGGTTCGATGTTTTCCGGGATTAAATCCCTTTGCTTTTCGCGTAACTCCCTGGAACACCCGTTCAAGGCACAATCGTGCCATTGATGGGCCCCAGGTTGCCGAAGCTTACATTTTTCACCGACTGATTCACCCTCAAGCTGTTGATAAAGTCCGCATAGGCCTGCGCCAGCGCCACGGCCGCCTGCCCGGTATTACGCGCGTTGGTCGCCTGTTGCCGCCAATAGGTTTTATTGGCGTTGCTCTGAAAAGGGAGGTTGGCCATGAAATCACAGGCGGAAGCCGCCGTGTTGCAAACCCCCTGAAACGATTTGGCGCTGCTCATGGCTTGCTGGGACGTACCCTTCAGTTGTGAGAGCGAAACGGTGATTTGTACCGCGACCGATTGGCCGCGGTCAGCCCCGCCGGCCCGGGTCACCTTTTTGTGGGCGGCCAAAACGGCCTTGTGGGAATTGGTCAGCGACAGCGAATATTGCTTCCGGGCGATGACCACATGATCCAGCGCGGCTCTGGCCTCGGCCTCGTGCTGGGCCAGCAAGGCCTGTTGTTGCTGGGGGGTGAGTCGCGTATAATCATTGGTGGAAGCGGCTTGCAGCCGGGTGACGAAGCCGAGCAAAATTACCCAGCGCAGGCAGTTAAAAAAGGTTTTCATATGTTTTGTTTTCGATGTGGTTTTGGCGTTGTCTGATTTTGCCTCTGGATCGGTTTGTTCGGCGGGCTTGATGCGGATAAGTTTTGCGGTGCAAATGGAATCAAGGTGTTGCAGTTTTCGGCGGCGCATCCGTCGCCGGAACCTGGGCCGGTGCAACCGGTATAAATTTGGCCACCGTGGTGAGGATCTGGATTTGCCCGGCCCGGATGAACCGGATGCGGACTTTTTGTCCGGCATTCAACTTGGCCAGCACTTGGGTCAATTGCCGCCCGGTCTCGATCGAATACTTGCCAATTCCGATGATCTGGTCGCCAACTTGCAAACCGGCGGTGACCGCCGGCGCACCGGCCAACAGACGCGTCACGTGGCCGG
>DUZC01000255.1 GCA_013349735.1 Rhodospirillaceae bacterium | reverse complement strand
CTTGACCGTGGCGGCGGTCCCCACCGGCATGAAGGCGGGGGTGTCGATGGGCCCATGGGCGGTGGTCAGGCAGCCCCGGCGGGCCCGGCCATCGGTGGCGGTCAGTTTGAAGGCGAATCCGCTCATTGCGCCAAACGCTGCAGCAAAGTGGCGTCGCCATAGGAATAGAAGCGATAGCCCGTCTCGATGGCATGGGCATAGGCCTGATGCATCCGCGGCAGGCCGGCAAAGGCGGCCACCAGCATGAACAGGGTCGAGCGGGGCAGATGAAAATTGGTCAGCATCAGATCGGCGCTCCGGAAGCGATAGCCGGGGGTTATAAAGATGTCGGTGCTGCCGTCAAAGGCAAAGACGCGGCCCTGCGCATCGGTGGCGCTTTCCAGCAGGCGCAAGGCCGTCGAGCCGACGGCGAGGATACGCCGTCCGGCCGCTTTGGCGTCATTCAGCCGGACCGCCGCTTCGGCCGTCAGGCAGCCCCGTTCGCCATGCATGCGATGCTGGCTGGTATCGGCGACCCGCACCGGCAGAAAAGTGCCCGCCCCCACATGCAAGGTCACCGCCAGCCGCTCGATGCCGCGCCGAGCCAGGGCCTCGAGCAGGGTTGGGGTGAAATGCAGCCCGGCGGTGGGGGCGGCCACCGCCCCGGGTTCGCGGGCGAACAGGGTCTGATAATCGCTATGGTCGCGGCTGCCATCCTGACCTTTGGGCCGTTTGATGTAAGGCGGCAAGGGCATGGCGCCATGGCGCTGCAGGGCCGCGAAGAAATCATCGGCCGGGCAGGAAAAATCCAGCAACACCTCGCCGCCTTCCTGTTTGGCAAGGACCGTGGCGGTGAAATCATCGGCGAAGATCACCTGGTCCCCGGCGGCAAGTTTTTTGGCGGGGCGGGCAAAGGCCAGCCAGCGCAAGGGCGTCAGCGGCTGATGCACGGTGATTTCGATGCCGGCCTGACCGCGCCGGCCCTGCAGCCGGGCCGGGATCACCCGGGTGTCATTGACCACCATCAGATCGCCGGGCTGCAGCAAATCCGGCAGTTGGCTGATCAGCCGATCCTCGAGCCGATCGGGCAGGACAGTCAATAAGCGGGCGCTGTCACGCGGCATCGCCGGGCGGTCGGCAATCCGGTCAGGGGGCAGCTGAAAATCAAATTCATCGACCTTCACGGGATGTCCTCCCGTCCGGCGAGCACCAGAGCTTGTCGTTCCAGGAAGGCCGGAAAATCCGGTCCCATCAGAAAATCCCATTCGGTCTGGCGGGAATCGGTCAGGCCATCGACCGCTCGCAGCGCGTCATCGACATGACCGGGATGAACCATCAGCAAATGCCGGTCGCCGATTTGCCGCAGCAGGCCCGGCAGCGCCGCCGCCAGGTTGGACCGCTTTGCATCATAAAAACCGGAAAAGCCCTGATTGCAGGGCAGGCCCTGGCGGCGCAGCCCTTGGGCGAAGCGCAGGCCCAGCAGGCTGATGAGGCCGGCTTTCGGCGCTTCGGGGCGCCGCCACAGCCAAGGGTCGACGCAATCGCGCAGCCAGCAAGGGGCGGGGTTGGGGCGGTCGGCCATGGCCTGCAGGACCAGTTTATCGATGCCGGGCAAAAGATGGACATGTTGATGGCCATCAAGAAAATCCGGCGGCCGGCCAAAATAGCGGATGAAACAGGCCCATTGCCGGTCCAGTTCCTGGCGGATTTCGTCGGTTGGCAGGCGGTTGCCAAGACAAAGTCCGATCACCCGGGCCACGCCAGGCAAGCGGCCCTTGCCGGCCAGATGGGGCATTGGCCCCAGCGGGGTCTGGTCGGTCAAGGTGAAATGCAGGCCGATGGCGATCTGGTCGGCCAGCGGCTGCAAGGCCTCGGCCTCGGCCGGCCAATGGGGCATGCAGGTCATGACACTGGTTGCCGAAAGGCGCCGGGCCGCCGCCAATTGACGGATACCCAGGCTGACCCCAGGGGATAGGGCATAGTCATCGGCACAGACAATCAGGCGACGCGGCGTAAGCTTTGGCATGACGCCAGCTTATGGCATGGCCAGGGGGCTGTCCACGGGCTGAGCAGGGTGCTGCTGGAACCAGCGAGCCCTCTTGCGTTAAGCCCGAGGTGAGCCTAAGTCTTGGCAGGGCGCCGCAGAAGGGGTGAAGATGCTTGAAGCGGAACTGAGAGGCTTGTTGGCCCGTGCGCTTGGTCATCGCGATGCGGGACGGCTGAGAGAAGCCGAACGCGATCTGGCTTTGGTGGCGGCGGAAGGCTATCGCCGGGCCGAGGTCCTGCAGATGCTGGCGGCGATGGCCGCCAGCGATGGTCGGCTGGGTGTGGCCTTGGCCCGTTGTCAGGATATCCTGGCCGAAGTGCCGGACGATGTGGTGGCTTTAACCGGCAAGGCTTCGATCCTTGAGCGCATGGCCGGCCTTGACGATGCGACCGAGCAGCTTGAACAGGCGGTCTGCCGTTGGCCCGAGGATCCGGTGATCCGTCACATGGCGCGCCATGCTGCCGCCCGTCTGGTGCCGGCTTGGCATATTCCGATGATGAATGACGTGCGGCGCAATCAGGCTTTTGCGCAAGCCATTGACAAAGCGGTGCAAAAGCGTTTGGTCACCGCAGCGGATGGTGCGGTTCGGGTGCTGGATATCGGATCGGGCAGCGGGTTATTGGCGATGATGGCGGCGCAAAGTGGCGCCCATCAGGTGGTCAGCGTCGAAAAAGTTCCGGCCATCGCGGCCATGGCCCGACGCATCGTCGCGCTGAA
>DUZC01000138.1 GCA_013349735.1 Rhodospirillaceae bacterium | reverse complement strand
GGGGCCGCTTGGCCGGCAAGGAAGCGGTCAGCCCCAAAGCCCGCCCCTGACAGTCCTTATTCCAGGGACAAAGCCCACAGGCCGGACGCTGTGGCGTGCAAAGCGTTGCCCCCAGATCCATAACCGCCTGGGCATAGTCACCCGGACGGTCATCGGGCGCCAAACGGGCGGCCAAAGCCTTGAGTTTCTTTTTGGCGCCAGGCAAGGGTTCGTCCAGGGCAAACAGACGTGCCATGACCCGCTCGACATTGCCGTCGACCACCACGGCCGGACGGGCAAAACCGATGGCCGCAATGGCGGCAGCTGTATAGTCACCGATACCCGGCAACTGACGAAGACCCGCCTCGTTATCAGGGAAGTGGCCCCCCAAACTTTCCGAGACCTGTCCTGCGCATTTATGCAGGTTGCGGGCCCGGGCGTAATAGCCAAGCCCGGCCCAGGCGGCCAGCACCTCATCCAGCGGCGCCGCCGCCAGCGCTGTCACCGTTGGCCATTTGCGCAGAAAATTAAGAAAATAAGGAATAACCGCCGTCACCGTGGTCTGCTGCAGCATCACTTCGGACAACCATACAGCATAGGGGTCGGGCTGTTGCCCCGGCGCCGCCCGCCATGGCAGAGACCGCCGGTTGCTGTCATACCAGGCCAGCAGGCGAACGACCATTGGGGTGAAGCTGTCATTGGACATAGGAGCAGAATAGCCCAACAGCGCCCTGTCTTCCCAGGGCTGAGATTTGCGTTTAAACTAATAATATGCCAGCGAAACGCCAGCCTCCGGCCCCCGAATACAAGCGCAGCACCGGCGGACCCAGGGCCATCGGTGAGATTTCGACGCGCCTTACCCGCCAACCGCTTGGCAAGCGCGGTTTTGCCAGTGCGACATTGGTGGCGGAATGGCCGCGTATCGTCGGAACCCTGCTGGGCGCCGGCAGCATTCCTCTGAAAATTGCCTTTCCTCATGGCGAAAGGGCGGGAGGAACCCTGTCCATCCGCGTCGCGTCAGGAGCCTTGGCTACGCAGTTGCAGCATGAGGAACCCCAGGTGATCGAGCGGATCAACCGTTATTTCGGCTATGCCGCGGTCACCCGCCTGGTCCTGTCCCAGGGGCCGTTACCCGCGCGCGCGCCGCCCCGCCAGGACAACCCGGCCGAATCCCTGGCTGACACGCCGTTGCCCGCCTGCCTGGACAATGTGGAAGACCCGGAACTGAAGGCTGTACTGACGGCTTTGGGGCATCGTCTACCCGCATGAGCAGTTTCGTGTCGGCGGGAACTGCTCTAATATGCGCGCCATTGTCTTTACGGAGGAAATTGTGACGCGATTCTTTGCACCTGCGCTGATGTTGCTGACCTTGCTTTTGGGGATGCAGCCCGCTTTTGCGGCGAATGAAAAGGCCTGGCCCATTGATCAGGTCGTGGGCAATAGCAATGCCCCCATTACCATTGTCGAATATTCATCGCTGACCTGTTCCCATTGCGCGCGTTTTCATATCGAGGTCTACCCCAAGCTGAAGGCCGAATGGCTGGACACCGGCAAGGCAAAGCTGATTTACCGGGACTTTCCCTGGGATCCCATGGCTCAGGCGGCAGCCATGGTGGCGCATTGCTCGGGACCCCGCTATTTCAGTTTCGTCAATGCGTTTTTCCACGCCCAGGATCAATGGGCGCATTCGCAAACGCCTTTGCAGGCCATCAAGACCATCGCCAAGCTGGGCGGCATGGGAGAAGAACAGGTCGACAAATGCCTTGAGGATCGGGGTCTTTTGAACGAAATAAATGTTCGAAAAGAAGAAGAGCAAAAGAAATGGAATATTGACTCAACACCAAGCTTCGTCATCGGTGGAACGCTTTACTCAGGGGCAAAGCCTTATGACGAATTTGTCAAAATTCTTATGGACCAAAAGAAATAGACTAATTTTCACGTGATCCATTTCCGCAGCCTTCGACTGTCTGGCTTCAAGTCCTTTGTTGACCCGACTGAAATGTTAATCGAGCCCGGCCTGACGGGGATCGTCGGGCCGAATGGCTGCGGAAAATCGAATCTGGTCGAAGCTTTACGCTGGGTCATGGGGGAAGCCTCGGCCAAGCAGATGCGCGGCGGCGAGATGGATGATGTGATTTTTGGCGGCTCGGCACGCCGCCCGGCCCGCAATCTGGCCGAAGTCTGTCTTGTTCTGGACAATGCCGAGCGTCAGGCCCCGTCTCAATTCAACGACGCCGATGAACTGGAGGTGGTCCGACGCTTGGATCGCGGCCAGGGCTCGCATTATAAGGTCAATGGCCGCGAGGTCCGAGCCCGTGATGTGCAAATCCTGTTCGCTGACGCCGCAACCGGAGCCCGTTCCACCGCCATCGTCAGCCAGGGCCGGATCGGTGCCATCATTAATGCCAAACCTGCCGACCGCCGTACTTTGCTGGAAGAAGCCGCCGGCATCGGCGGTTTGCATTCCCGACGTCACGAGGCGGAATTGCGGCTTAAAGCGGCTGAAGCCAATCTGCTGCGACTGGACGATGTTCTGACCGCCTTGAACAGCCAGTTGCAAGGTCTTAAAAGGCAGGCCCGCCAAGCCGCCCGTTATCGTTCCCTGTCCGAACAGATCCGCAAGGTGGAAGGAAAGCTGCTGGCGGCTTTGTGGCAGCAGACGGCAGCCAGATTGCAAATGTCCCTTGAGGCGGAAGCCTTGGCCGGCACCCAAGTTAGCGAAGCAACCGGTCAGGCGGCAGCAGCCGCGGCGGCCCAGGTCGAAGCGGCGGCCGCCT
>DUZC01000291.1 GCA_013349735.1 Rhodospirillaceae bacterium | reverse complement strand
CAATCCGATGCCTTTTCCATGCTCGGATATGCTCTTGCCGATATTATCCACCAACAATGAACGAAACATTTCTTCGGACTGCCCGCCGCCGAAGTAACCATCGGTAGGAAGGGTGTCGAACATGGGCTTCAGCATCTGGCCAACGAACATCGCCTCGAACTTGCGGGCGGCTTTCATGGCTTCGGGGGCCGTGGCTGCCTTGACGGCCAGCGGATTGAAAGCGGGCGAAGCGGAAAGCTGGGCAGAGGTGTCGATTGCGCTGGTGCTCATTACATCACCTGTATTTCAGCTTGCAGGGCACCGGCAGCCTTGATGGCTTCCAGGATCGGGATCATGTCGCGGGGGCCGATGCCCAACGCATTGAGATTGTTGACCAGTTCCTGCAGGGTGACGCCATGGTCCATGATCGCCAGCTTGTTCTGCTGGCCTTCATCCACCTGAATGTCCGTGCGGTTGACGACCGCAGTGCTGCCGGTGGAGGAGAAGGGCGAGGGCTGTGAGACCTGCGGCGTTTCGGTAATCCGGATGGTCAGCTGTCCCTGGGCGATGGCAACTGTCGAGATGCGGACATTTTCACCCATAACAATGGTGCCGCTGGCTTCATCAATGACCACCTTGGCGACTGAATCGGGATCGACCTTGAGTTGCTCGATATCGGTGAGCAGGCCGACCACATTGCCCACATACTGGGTTGGAACAACCATCTGCACAGAAGCAGGATCAATGGGATGGGCGACCTCGGAGCCAAGGAAGGCGTTCACCGCCTGGGCAACGCGACGGGCCGTGGTGAAATCGGGATTGCGCAGGGTCAGCTTGGCGGTTTGCAGATGGCTCATCTCAAAGGGGATTTCCCGTTCAACGATGGCACCCGATGAAATCTTTCCAGCGGTGGGCACGCCCTTCTGAACGGAGGCACCCTGTCCCTGGGCCACGACGCCCACATTGGCCAGGGGGCCTTGGGCCACGGCATAGACTTCACCATCAGCACCCAGCAGCGGTGTAACCAGCAACTGGCCGCCGGTCAGGTTCTTGGCATCGCCGAGGGCCGCGACCGACACATCAATGCGGGTGCCCTGCTTGGCGAAGGCCGGTAATTCGGCAGTCACCATAACGGCGGCGACATTCTTGGGATTGAAGGTGGTGGGAATGGCTCCGGTGGCGTCACGGGTGTTGACACCCAGACGTTCCAGCATGCCGACCAGGGATTGTTGGGTAAACGGTGCGTTCTGCTGGATCTGGTCGCCGGTGTTGGTCAGGCCGACAACCAGTCCGTATCCCACCAGCATGTTCGCCCGGACACCTTCGAAATCAGCGATGTCCTTGATCCGCGATGACGCATGGGCGGGCAGCGGTATGCCGGACAGGACCACGGCAAGTGCCAGCACCGTGGCGAAAACGCGGCGAGGCAGGTGACGGAACGGCTTATACAGGCGGGACAGGCTTCGCATGGCTTCCTCTGGTTTGGTCAGGGTGACCCGTCCAACTCAATGCGAATGCCGTGCCAGTTTAAAACGGGCTGATTTCCAGCGGAATTATTGGGTATAACTGCGTTGACCGAGCGGATTACCTGTCTGGTAGGCACTGGATGATCGGCAGTTATTGCCTATTTCTAGGAAATTCCGGTGCATATATGATGTGTTGGATTAAACCGGTCATAGAAGGTGATGCGGGAATGAAAGTTACCGGAGTGGGGCCAGGTCAAAAGACCGACCGCACAAAGCGCACAGAAAAGACCAGTGGGGCCACCAGCGGCTTCCGCGATGCTTTGGTCGAGCCTACGGACTCGGTTGATGACGCGCGCGGTGTGGATGGTCTGTCATCCCTGGCCGGTGTGGATACCCTGCTGACTTTGCAATCGGTCGGGGGCGAAACCGAGCGCGAAGCCCGTCGCCGCCAGATCCGGCGCGGCGAGGAAATTCTTGATCAACTGGAAGAACTGCGGCACGGCATCCTGCTGGGCAGTCTGTCACAAGGCGTCCTGGAAGCCTTGGCCAACAAGGTTCGCACCTCCCGCGAGGAATGTGTCGATCCTCGACTGGGGGCAATCCTGGATGAGATCGAACTCAGGGCCGAAGTCGAACTGGCCAAACTGTCCTGCGAACCGGCTTTCCAGAAGGTTCCCGCCCTGGCGGGTTAACCTTTCTCGCTTGTTTCCTTCGAGACATCCCAACCACCACCCAAGGCCCGATAAAGCCCGATGATCGCCTGAAGATGGGCGAGTTTGGCCTGAACCAGCAAATCCTGCGCCTGGAACAGGGTGCGTTGGACATTGAGCAGGGTCACAATGTCGATGGTGCCCTGGAACATCTGCGCCTGGGAAATTTCATAGGCGTGCTGGGCGGTGGTCACGGCGGCCGCCTGAGCCTCTTCCTGGCGGGCGGTCAACTCGGTGGCGGCCAGGGCCGTCTCTACATCCTGGAACGCAGAGATGACTGCCTTCTGATAATTGGCGGTCAGTTCTTCCAGTCGACCTTCAGTCAGTTCAATGCCCCCTTCGAGCGCCCCGCCCTGGAACAGGGGTTGGGCCAGACCTGCCCCAATCGAGAATAACGTCCCTGCGGGGTTGAATAATGTGTTGAGGGCGGCACTTTCGACGCCGCCTTGTGCGGTCAGGGTGATGCTGGGATAGACGCTGGCGATGGCCCGTTTGATATTGGCATTGGCCGCCACCAGCTGCGCTTCTGCATAGGCCACATCAGGGCGGCGGGTCAGCAGTTCCGATGGAAGGCCTGCACTGACATCGGGCAGGGTGGCACCGTTCAAGGTGCCCGGCATCAG
>DUZC01000292.1 GCA_013349735.1 Rhodospirillaceae bacterium | reverse complement strand
GCCCTGATTCCGCCGCGTATATCTTCGATATCTTGTGTTAGGTTCACGGTCTGGCTCCTAAACGATTGACGCCAGCTTAATCCAAGCAACTCCGCTCGTCGATTAGCGGTTTCGCACACGGTCCGCGCAGCACAAGAGTTATGAATTATGAACGAACCTGTCCAAATTCAGAGCCGCGACTTCTGGGTGAAAGTTGTGGAGATGCTTCAACAAAACTGGGCGCTGTTAGCGCCCGAATCTCCGCCTGGCGTTCGCGTTTACTTCATTAACGACGCAAGCGGCGTATTCGATGAAATCGCTTTTATCTCGGCCGACGAAGCGTGCAAGGCGTTAGGCCGGAATGGCTTCTTTCGGTTCGTTGATGACAAAGAAGCTCAGTCGATTCTCTGCCCTCCATCTGGCCCGTTTCACCGATATCCTCATCCGAACGGCCCGATCTATTCGTCAGGCCGATTCTGGCGCTGACTGTCCGCTTGATCGGGGCACTCGAATGGGACACAATGCCCACCGAGAGGCCACCCGACGGCGCCCCTAATCCCTTGATTCTGCTGGTCTAAAAGAAATTGGCGGAGGGGGTGGGATTCGAACCCACGGTACCCGCGAAGGTACAACGGTTTTCGAGACCGCCCCGATCGGCCACTCCGGCACCCCTCCGCCGAGGGCAAGGCGCGGACTTTAGACCAAGGTCCAACAGTCTGCAACCGCTTTACTGAATTGCGCGCTTAATCAGAGGATCGTCCATGCCAAGCGATTTCCATTTGACACGGGGCTTAGCCTGGGTATAAATCCGGCCTCTCGCGGCGAACCGATTGGTGCGCCCCCGTTCCGTTTGCTCGAATGGTAAAGCAGTCATGTTCGCAGTCATCAAGACCGGCGGCAAGCAATATAAAGTTGCCACCAACGACGTCATCCGCGTCGAAAAATTACCCGGCCAGGCCGGAGACGTCATTACGTTGGACCAGGTATTGCTGGTCGGCGACAAGATCGGCGCGCCCACTGTGGTCGGCGCCAGTGTCACCGCCACATTGCTTGAGCAGACCCGTGGCGAAAAAGTGATCATCTTCAAGAAAAAGCGCCGCCAAAATTATCGGCGCAAGAAGGGTCATCGTCAGGAGCTTACCGTGCTCCGTATTACCGGCATCGCCGGCGCCTGACCCGGACCTAAGGAGACAGTTCATGG
The DNA here is from genome assembly GCA_013349735.1 of Rhodospirillaceae bacterium. GTDB lineage: Bacteria > Pseudomonadota > Alphaproteobacteria > Rhodospirillales > Magnetospirillaceae > DUZF01. The sequence goes on along the minus strand of DUZC01000292.1, from coordinate 1,599 downwards.
CTCATAAAAAAGCAGGCGGCAGTTCCCGTAACGGTCGCGATTCCGCCGGGCGTCGGCTTGGCGTCAAGAAATTCGGCGGTGAAGCGGTGATTCCGGGCAATATCATTGTCCGTCAGCGCGGCACCAAATTCCATCCGGGCGCGAATGTTGGTATCGGCACCGACCATACCTTGTTCGCGCTGATTAATGGCAAGGTGCAATTCGCCAGGAAAGCCGCGGGTCGGACCTTCGTGTCCATCCTGCCGGAGGCCTGAGACAGGCCGTTCCCCGCCATTTTGTCCTTAGGAAACAGGGGAATGGTCCGCCATTCCCCTTTTTTCTTGGGTGGGTTTCCTCATGAAGTTTCTCGATCAGGCTAAAATCTTTATTAAGAGCGGCGACGGCGGCGGCGGTTCCTGCAGTTTTCGCCGCGAGAAATATATCGAATTTGGCGGGCCAGACGGCGGCGATGGCGGTCGCGGCGGCGATGTGGTGTTCCTTTGTGTCGCCAACCTCAATACCCTGATTGATTTCCGCTATCAGCAGCATTTCAAGGCCGAGACCGGTCATCATGGCCAGGGCCGCAACAAAACCGGTGGCGGGGGCAAGGATATCGTGCTGCGCGTTCCGGTGGGAACCCAGGTGCTCAGCGATGATAAGCAGGAAGTCCTGGCCGATTTGACGATTCCCGGTCAGCAGGTGGTTTTGCTGAAGGGGGGGGATGGCGGGTTCGGTAACAGCCATTACAAATCTTCGACCAACCAGGCCCCGCGCCGCGCTGACAGCGGCTGGCCGGGGCAGGAATTATGGGTCTGGTTACGGCTGAAACTGATCGCCGATTGTGGTCTGGTGGGATTGCCCAATGCCGGCAAATCGACCTTTCTGGCGGCCGTGACCCGGGCTCGGCCAAAAATTGCCGACTATCCCTTTACCACCTTGCATCCCAATCTTGGCGTGGCCACGGCCGGGGGCGAAGAGTTCATCATCGCCGATATTCCCGGTCTTATCGAAGGGGCCCATGAGGGGGCCGGTCTGGGCGATCGCTTTCTTGGCCATATCGAGCGATGCCGGGTTCTGCTGCATCTGGTGGACGGCACCGAAGAAGATGTCGCCGCCGCCTATCGGGTGGTGCGGGAAGAACTCAGTCTTTACGGGGGCGGTCTTGAGCAAAAGAAGGAAATTCTGGCGCTCAATAAATGCGATGCCCTGACCGCTGAAGACATCGCCGCAAAAATGACAGCCCTGCGGGAGGCCAGCAAAGGCATGGTTTTTCCTTTGTCCGGTGCTGCGGGAATCGGACTCAAAGACGTTCTTTTTGCGCTTTTGGCGGCGATTTCCGCCAGCCGCGAAGAAAGCGGCGTCGGTCCCTTGGCGGCGACGGCGGCAGCGGGGGCGGTCAAGGCCGGTCGTTGGCGGCCAAAACTGGGTGACGAAGACGAGGATCTGGACGAAGACGAAGATCTGGAGGACGATGGGGGCCTGGACGAAGCAGAAGAGGATCTGGCCCCATGACCAGTTCGGCCCGCGGTTTAGCGCCGACGGCCGCTCGGACGGAGACGCCTTCAGGGCTTGCCGCCGCCCGTCGGTTGGTGGTGAAAATCGGCTCTTCCCTGTTGGTCG
>DUZC01000191.1 GCA_013349735.1 Rhodospirillaceae bacterium | reverse complement strand
CGCCAAAAGATGCGAAGAAAAGAAAACGGCGTTGCCATCGCCGCGATATTCCAGCAACCGGTCCTTCAGCATGATGCGGGCTCTTGGATCAAGGCCACTCATCGGCTCGTCAAGGATCAGCAAAGGCAGGCCGGTCAACATGGTTCCCAGCAATCCCAGTTTTTGCCCCATGCCTTTGGAATAGGATCGCCCACTGCGATCCAGGGCAGCGGCGTCCAGATCAAGCCCGGCGCAAAGCTTGGCCGCCAGATCCCGTTCCAGCTTGCGATTATAATAGGCCAGGGTCAGTTCCAGAAATTCCCACCCCTTCAGCAGCGGCGATGGCTGGAATTTTTCTGGCAAATAAGCCAATTGGCGCCGACTGGCCGGCGGGCCGGCAGGCCGCCCAAACAGCTGCACCAGCCCTTCGGCCTGACTAAGGCCCAGAATGGCCTTGATCAAGGTGGTTTTGCCAACCCCGTTCAAACCAATCAAACCAAAAATTTCCCCGGGGTCCAGCGAGAAAGCGATGTCGCGGATCACTGTCTTCTTGCCATAACCGGCGCACAGACCCTCAATAACCATTGGCCGCTCGGTCACGGAACAATCCCTTCGATCACGTCATGATGCGCCGAACGCCAGGTCTGAAACGGTTGTAATTTGAGCTTGTAGGTCTGATCCCCCTGCTGCACGACAATGTCGACGACATTGTTCCTTACCCCCACCACCTGGAACCCCGGCGGCTGATGGTCCGCTTTGATCCGATAGCCATTGGCCCAAACCGTCCAATCATCCTTGCCGATCTCCATAACCGCCGAGACATAAATATTGGGCTGAGCACCGGATTTCTTCTCTTCCGCCTCACCGGTGCCAGTTTGCTCTTCCGCAGCAGCATTGCCCTTATCACTCCCCCCCATCGCCCGTTCAATAGCGGCGACCTCGTCCGGCGTAAACAGCAAAGACGGTTGCTTTCCTTGCTGGGCAAAGGCTTGGCTGCCCAACAGCAGGAAAAAAAGGACAAAGATTTGGGGCCGGACCCTCATTGGCCCTCCGCCGCAATAGGACGCAAAGCCTGAGTCTTGAATGATATTTTCATCCCCAGCGTCGACACCGGTCGTCCGGCGCGAATATCAGCCTGGGCATTGCCATCCGGGTCACGCCGTCGCTCTAAGGTGAGTTCCTGCACCTGATAATGAGTCGGCAATCGGCCAAGCACCTCGTCCCAAAAAGCCAGCACCTGTTGATCCAATAATGCCCCGCTATCAAAGGTGATGATGGTATTGTCCAATTGGAAATGAGAATTGGTTTCTATCTTTTGCAATTCACCTTCTACCTTGAAATGCAAATCCACCAAATGATGGCGCACCGCCAGATCCTGAGCTTCGCTGACAACTTTCAGACGATCGATTTCGGTCATGATCCCTTTGCCGAGGGCATCATTATAACGCGCTAAAAAGACAGGATACTGGTCGATCTGTTTACGCAGGTCAGAATTTTGCTTACGCAAAAGAGCCGCCTGACTTCTGGTCTGCTGAATTTCCGACGAGCGCTCGTCAAGCAGATCACTTAGTAAAAGCCAGGAAAACCCCACTAATAAAAAATCAAAAAGAATAACCGCTGCGACAATCTTCAACGGGCGCGGCAGGGCCTTAATTTTCTCGACATGGAGGGCGATGTTGATATCCATCACAACCTCTTCCGAACCAGATAGTCAGCGGTGGGTATGCCGGTCGGCAAACCGACGGCAGTATTGCCCTCAAGTACTTGGTTGCGCATCTGGTTCAACGGCAGCTGGACCACACTGACCTCATGGTCCGGCATGGCCCGGGCCAGACGATCCTTCAAATCCTTGGCCTGTTGGATGATGAGTTCGGGTTGACTGCGATCTCCGGAAAAGCGAACGGTAAAGCGCAATTCAAACAGCGTCTCAGCTTCTTTCTTGTTATCCCCCCCGAAGCCAGGAAACCCACGTTTAACCGGCGTGGCGCCTCCGCTATTGGCTTGTTGAGGGGCCGGGACAGCATAGGTCAGCCTGACAAGACGATAGGAAGGCTCAAGTGTCCCGGCCAGAGATCGCAATAAATTGGTCGGATTGATTTGGTGTTTGGCGAAGCTTTCCTCGCTCTGGCCCACCAGCAACAGATCATCCAGCGGGATGGCAAAGCCTTTGACTTTGTTGCGCGCCAAATCCAAGGCCTGCTGTTCCGTGGCCATTTGCGCGGTCAGCACATCGGCTTCGGTCTGGGTGTCATAAGCATCGAACAGCAGAGAGCCGACATAAAGCAGAGTAAACAAAGTCAAAGCCGCCGCACTGACGAATCCGGCGCGAAAGGCCCGATCCGTATTGCTGCGGTCGCGGAATTTCTCGGTGGGCAGAACCACGATGGGGCGGCGTTTGGCAGCCAGACAGGCGGCATGCAGCACATCGGAATAGGGGCTGTCCTCCGGCCCGACTTCCCCATAGTCCAGAATTTCGCCCGCCTGCCTCGGCGTATGCGCTGTTAAGGTCGTGACCGGCAGTTCCCGCGACTCCACCGCCGCACAGACCTCGGGGTCAGCCAGCACCACCAGATCAAGGCGGTCAAAATCGGTATAGCCCAATCGTTTGATATAGCTGATCGAGGAGCGCAATTCGCGTTCGATCAACAAGGCAACCGCCCCGGCAGAAAGCTCCCCGGGCGGCCTTTGCGTCAAACGAGTCACCACCAGACGCCCATCAGAAACGAAAATCTGGCGAAAGCCGCTGGTGGCCTGCTGCGTCACCAAGGCATGCCAGACGCGGCGCTCTTCCCCTTCCTCGGTAG
>DUZC01000192.1 GCA_013349735.1 Rhodospirillaceae bacterium | reverse complement strand
AACCAATGTACCGGGAGCATCAACGAAGCTCGACAACACCTGAACGCGAACACGATGCTTCATTGCCATTTCGACAGAGCGGGTCTGCAGCACTTTAGCGCCCAGCGAGGCCAGTTCCAACATTTCCTCGTAGGTTATTTTATCAAGCTTGCGGGCCTTCGCAACGATGCGCGGGTCAGTGGTATAGACGCCATCGACATCGGTATAGATATCGCAGCGATCCGCTTTCAAAGCCGCGGCCAGCGCCACCGCGCTGGTGTCGGATCCGCCGCGCCCCAGCGTGGTCACCCGATCCTCCGGACCGATGCCCTGGAACCCGGCCACCACGGCCACTTGACCTTCCGTTAATTGGGCCGCCAGCAATTTGGTATCGATACTTTCGATCCTGGCCTTGCCATGGGCCCCGTCGCTGCGGATCGGCAATTGCCAGCCCATCCAGGAACGCGCCGGCACCCCAATTTCCTGCAAGGCGATGGCCAATAAGCCAATGGTTACCTGCTCGCCGGTGGAGACCACGGTGTCATATTCCCGTTGATCATGCAGCGGCGCCAACTGGCGACAATACTCAACCAGCTGATTGGTTACCCCTGACATCGCCGAGACCACCACGGCGACCTGATTACCACGGTTCACCTCGGCCTTGACCCGTTGCGCGACATTTTTAATGCGCTCGCAGTCCCCGACAGAAGTGCCGCCAAATTTCATTACGATGCGCGCCATCGTCTTTTCCTTGTACTATCCTGCTGATAGCGTTACCCACCGCCCGAAGGCGCGTATACATACTCTATGTAAGACAAGCGGCGCAAGATCACCGCACGATCGTCTGATTATGAACTGAGGAATCGCTGATGGCCCAACCCGCGACGAACACCACCGCTTCTGCTGATGAAGTGGCCCGCTTTGAAGCCATTGCCGAAGCCTGGTGGGACCCCGAGGGCGATTTCAAGCCTTTGCATCTGCTCAACCCGCCGCGATTGTCCTTCCTGGTCGAAAAGCTTGCCGCTCATTTTGGCCGAAACCCCACCGATCCCTGCCCGTTTTCCGGATTAAGCCTGTTGGATATCGGCTGCGGCGGTGGTTTGCTGTCCGAACCGATGGCCAGACTGGGGTTCGCGGTCACTGGCATTGATGCCGGGGCCAAAAATATCGCCATTGCCCGTCTGCATGCGGCACAAAGCGGGCTGACCATCGATTTCCGCTCGCTTATGCCCGAAGACCTGACCGGGCAGTTTGACGTGGTCATGGCCATGGAAGTGGTCGAACATGTGCCCGATGTCAGTGTTTTCCTAAATGCCGCGGCCGAGCGTTTGCGGCCCGGCGGCGCTTTTTTGGCGGCGACCCTGAACCGCACGCCGAAGGCTTTTGCCTTGGCGATCGTCGGGGCGGAATATCTGCTGCGTTGGCTGCCACCCGGCACACATGACTGGCGACATTTCCTGCGACCTTCGGAATTCGCCGCCAAATTGCGCAAGGCCGGGGTCAACAGCCTGGCCTTTGAGGGCGTCCGCTTTGATCCGCTGCAGGACCGTTGGGAGCGGTGCCGTTCTTTGGACGTCAATTATCTGGTCTATGGAGCCAAGCTGTAACGCTTTAACGCAATGGCGGCAGCGGTATAGCCGCCATCGCCGCCATCGACGAAATGAACATGCTGCCCCTCTTCGACCGAGCGCACCAGACAGGTCATGACGGCAAAATCAGCGACATGCATCCCGAACTTCAAGTCACCCCGGCGCGCCGCCTCTTTGAGCTGGTCCTTCAAGGGCATGATGCGATCCGCTGGGCAGTCAAAAACGATATTGAAGCAGTCGCCGGAACGCGAAAAATCGATCAGATTGGTCAGCAGTTCATCCTGATAGCGCCGCGGCTGAAATCCGCCAATGGTCAGCCCCCAGCGGATGCTGATCGCCATCAGCAGGGTTTCGATCAAAATGATCAAGAAACTGCGAACCAATTGGCGACCGCCATGACGGGCCCGCGCTTCCAGAAGCAGGCGCTTGGGTGGCCAACGCAGCGACAGACTGTCCGGCCTGGCCACCGTCAGGGCATCAATCCCGACCATTTCCAGAAGACGGGCCGGGGGCAGTGGTTCACCCGCCGTACGGATAACCAGAGTGACAATCCGCCCCCGCACGGCCTGCAAGGGATTCCAACGGCAGGACAAACCCGTCAGGTCAGGCGGTTCTCCGTCATCTTGTTCCGGAAGGATGGCCGCCCGTTGGGCTAATTCTGGATGGCCTTTTTCCTTAAGCGCATCCTCCAGAATCTGCACGGCATCCCCTAAAAACTGCGCATAATTATTGCCCGGCGATGGTTGATAACGGCCGACTTTAAGGTCCGCCCCCAAGACGCGCAAATCAGCCAGGGCCACCAATCCAACCCGCAAAGCCAAGGCCATTTCCCTTTGGGCGAAGCCGCGGATCCTGGCCAGAACGCGTTTGGCCTGCGCCACCCCTGCGGGCGGGATGAGGAGCACGGCACCATCGCCCGTAAACTGATAAGGAAGGCTGCCCAAAGCGTTGACCAACGCGGCAATCACGGCCGCAGCGGCAAAATTGACATCGGCATGACGTCCTTCGGCAACCGCCTGGGTCGACCCTTTGATATCGCTGACCGCCAGCCACCAGTCCTCTGGCGCCCCAGCATAGTGCTCGGCCTCGAAAGAGGCTTCGAGCGTCGCGATTGGCTTTAGTTCGTCGTAAAAATTTCCCGACACATCAGCTCTCGCCCGCAGCACTGTCCACAAGCGGCATGGCCGGCGCCAGCCTCCCGCCCATACGCACCGGTTCGATGCGTTTAGCCAAACCGGTGCGGTCGTCGGT
>DUZC01000123.1 GCA_013349735.1 Rhodospirillaceae bacterium | reverse complement strand
GAGGCCCTTAAGCTATTGCTGGAAGGCGCGCCCGGACCTTACCGCGATATCGTTCTTTTGAATGCGGCCGCGGCCCTGCTGGTGGCCGACCGTGTCAGCGATCTGGTTTCCGGTGTTGCTTTGGCGGTGAACAGTATTGACCAGGGTAAGGCAAGTGCCGTTCTCACGCGGTTGGTTGAAATAACCAACCGCGAGGTCCCGGCATGACTGACATCCTTGATAAAATCTGCACGGACAAGCGCGATCATGTGGCAAAGCGCAAGGCCACGAAAACACTGAGCCAATTGGAAATCGAGGCGGGAAATCAGGATCCGCCACGCGGCTTTGCCCGGGCCCTGAGAGAGGCCAGCCAGTCTGGCTATGGGCTGATTGCCGAAATTAAGAAGGCCTCGCCATCAGCTGGCCTGATCCGCGCCGATTTTAATCCTGCCCAACTCGCAAAGGCCTATCTTGCTGGGGGCGCGACCTGTCTTTCGGTCATCACCGATGCACCTTATTTTCAGGGCGAGGATCAATTTCTGACCCTGGCCCGGACTGCGGTCCCGCTTCCGGTGTTGCGCAAAGACTTCATGGTCGATCCCTGGCAAATCGTTGAATCGCGCGCGCTTGGCGCTGACTGTATTTTGCTGATTTTGGCGGCGCTCAGCGATGATCAGGCGGCCGAATTGGAAAATGCGGCGATGCAATGGGGTATGGATGTTCTGGTCGAAGTTCATGATGAACCGGAGCTGCAGCGGGCGCTTTTACTGAAAACAGAGCTGATTGGTGTCAATAATCGGAATCTGAAAACCATGGTCACCGATCTTGGTACCACAGAAAGACTCGCGGCTCACTTGCCAGCCGGACGGGTTTTGGTCGCGGAAAGTGGCTTGCGGACCCCTGCTGATCTGGCCCGGATGGCCAAGGCCGGGGCGCGGCGCTTTTTGGTTGGCGAATCCTTGATGCGCCAGGACGATGTCACTCTGGCAACCAGAGCCTTGTTAAGCCCATGCCCGATCTGACCCATTTTGATCAGAGCGGCCATGTCCATATGGTCGATGTCGGTGCAAAGCCCGAAACGGAACGGATGGCCACCGCCAAAGGACGGGTCCTGGTTTCCCCCGACACCTTACAAAAAATTCGTGCCGGAGCCATCGGCAAAGGCGATGTTCTGGCGGTGGCCCGCCTTGCCGGAATTATGGGCGCAAAACGCACCCCGGACCTGATCCCACTGACCCACCCTTTAATGCTTCATTCCGTTTCGGTTGATCTCACTTGCGACCAGACCGACCCGGCCATTGAGATCACCGCCACCTGCCGCGTCAAAGGCCGAACCGGCGTCGAAATGGAGGCTTTAACCGCTGTCAGCGTGGCTGCCTTGACCGTCTATGATATGTGCAAGAGCATGGACCGCACTATTCGTATCACCGATATCCGCCTGGTGGAAAAAGCCGGCGGTAAATCGGGGCACTTCTCAGCGCTGTGACCTTTTTCCGGGGTTGGTCTTATTTTTCAAATGATCAATCTTGACGCTTTGGAGGAACTAAACTAGAACATAAACAGGCGTTGCGGGTTTGTTCTATATCTAGTGGCGCCCGGGAAGCGGAGGCCGAGATGCTGACACGCAAGCAATATGAGCTGCTTATTTTCATTGACCAGCGCCTAAAGTCGAGCGGCGTTTCTCCGTCTTTCGATGAAATGAAAGAGGCGCTTGATCTCAAGTCAAAGTCCGGTATCCATCGTTTGATTACGGGGCTTGAGGAACGGGGTTTTATCCGCCGTTTGCCGCATCGGGCCCGCGCCCTAGAGGTTCTTAAGCTGCCCGACAATGCCCTGGCCGGCGAACCGAGTTCGCCCGGCACAACGCAAAAGTTTAAACCCAATGTCATTCGGGGCAATTTTTCCTCGGCCCTGCCGGGGGCTTCCGTCGGCATTGCGGCGGACGCTATTGATCTGCCGCTTTATGGAAAGATTGCCGCGGGGACTCCTATCGAGGCATTGCGCGACAATTCCAACACCGTCAGTGTTCCCACCGGCCTGATGGGGCCAGGCGAACATTACGCCCTTACGGTGGAAGGTGATTCGATGATCGACGCTGGAATCCATGATGGCGATGTCGTCGTTCTGAAGCGCTGCGACACAGCCGAAAGCGGCACCATTGTCGTGGCTTTGGTTGACGACCAGGAAGCGACCCTAAAACGCCTGCGACGCAAGGGCGCGTCCATTGCCCTCGAACCGGCTAATCAGAAATATGAAACCCATATTTATGGTCCTGACCGGGTTAGGGTTCAGGGGCGACTGATCGGACTGATGCGCCGCTATTGAGCGACCAGGGTCGCTGGCCCTGCCAGTCAGCAACCGTTTCAACCCGTATTTTTTCCGCATCAACCCAGATTGCGTGGGTTCCCTTTCTTTCCAGGTCAAAAGCATCGACGACCAAAAGGGCCTGGTCGCAGGCGGGCGGACGTGCCCCCGCCACCACAAGCAGATCCAAGCCGTTACAATCTTGGATCGGGGAATCGGGGTAGCGCAGCAAAGCAAGCTTTCGTCCCCGAATTTGCCCGCGACAGCCCAACCGGCCGCATTGCAAAGAGCCGTCCTCGCTGCTTGACCAAAGCGGAGATTTTGTTCCCTGCCCAGCCTGTTTCGTCCAACTTTCCCGAAGCGATTTTTGCGAACGATTCTGCGAAAGCAGCAAGGTCCCGTCGGCGGCGCGGATCGCCATTAATTTTCCACTGCGGTCGACCAGAATATCTGGAGGCTGGTCGTAATAAACCAGCAATCCCGCCACGCCCATTACGGCCAGACCCATCAAACGCCAGCTTCCCTGCCAAAGACATAACCAAAACCCACCCAGGCTGAAAACCAGCAAAGCGGCTAAAGGCA
>DUZC01000274.1 GCA_013349735.1 Rhodospirillaceae bacterium | reverse complement strand
TCGGTCTCGGCAAGACCCATCTGATGCATGCGGTGGCCTGGCATATCCGGGAACGCAACCCGCAGCGCTCGGTAATTTATCTGTCGGCGGAAAAATTCATGTACCGCTTTGTCCGCGCCCTTCGTTTTCAGGACACCATGGCCTTCAAGGAACAATTCCGTTCGGTGGATGTGCTGATGATCGACGATGTCCAATTCATCGGCGGCAAGGATTCGACCCAAGAGGAATTCTTTCATACCTTTAATTCGCTGATGGATCAGGGCCGGCAGATCATTATTTCCGCTGACAAATCGCCCTCGGATCTGCAAGGGATGGAAGAACGGCTGCGTTCGCGGCTTGGCTGCGGTTTGGTCGCCGATATTCATGCCACCACCTATGAACTGCGTCTGGGCATTATCGCCTCGAAGGCCGAACAGATGGATGTTGAGGTGCCGCCCAAGGTGGCCGAGTTCCTGGCCCATAAGATCAGCTCCAATGTGCGCGAGTTGGAAGGCGCCTTGAACCGGGTGGTGGCGCATGCCCAGCTGGTGGGACGTCAGATTACCTTGGAATCAACCCAAGAGGTCCTGCACGACCTGCTGCGGGCCAATGACCGGCGCATCACCATCGAAGAGATCCAGAAAAAAGTAGCCGAGCATTTTAATATCCGTATCGCCGACATGCATTCGGCGCGACGGGCACGCCAGGTGGCCCGTCCTCGCCAGGTGGCGATGTATCTGGCTAAGCAGCTGACCTCGCGGTCTTTGCCGGAAATCGGCCGGAAATTCGGCGGGCGCGATCACACCACGGTGATGCATGCGGTGAAAAAAATCGAGGAATTGCGCGGCCTCGACTCGGGTTTTGCCGAAGATGTTGAGCTGCTCCGGCGCATGCTGGAGAGCTGAGCGGCCCAAGCTTGGCGCTTGGCCGAAATCGCTTCTGATACCAAAGGCTTGTGTTATACTGTCGACCCTTTGCGTTGGGGGTGTGACAACGCGTTGAACGCAACTGCCCACAGGCCCGAGACAGATCACGGAACGCCATGAAACTGACCATTGAACGAACCGCTCTTTTGAGGTCGTTGAACCATGTACAGAGCGTCGTCGAACGCCGTAACACCATCCCCATCCTATCCAATGTAAAGCTTGAGGGTCGGGACGGTCAGGTCAGCCTCAATGCCACCGACATGGATCTGGATATCGTCGAATCCGTGGCCGCCGAAATTTTGCGACCCGGAGCGACCACGGCGCCGGCGCATACGCTTTACGAAATCGTCCGCAAATTGCCGGATGGCTCGCAGGTGGAAATCGACCAAAGCGGCGAGGATGGCCAGCTGACGCTGCGCTCGGGGCGCTCGAAATTTGTCCTGGCATCCCTGCCGGTTGACGATTTTCCGCTGATGTCGGGGGGCGACCTGCCCTTCACTTTTACCCTGGCCGCCGAGGAATTAAAGGGTTTGATCGACCGGACCCGCTTTGCCATTTCCAACGAGGAAACCCGTTATTACCTGAACGGCATTTATCTACATGCCGCAGCCAGTGGCGCCGTTAAGGTCCTGCGGGCCGTCGCCACCGATGGTCATCGTCTGGCGCGGGTCGAAGTGCCTCTGCCAGAGGGTGCGGTCGGTATGCCCGGGGTCATTCTGCCCCGCAAGGCGGTCACGGAATTGCGCAAATTGCTGGACGAGACGACCATGGAAGTGACGGTCTCGCTGTCGGAAACCAAGATCCGTTTCGCCTTTGACAATGCTTTGGTAACCTCCAAGCTGATCGATGGCACCTTCCCCGACTATGAGCGGGTCATTCCCGCCGATAACGACAAGGTGCTGGAAGTGGATTGCCGGGCCTTGGCTCAGGCAGTGGATCGTGTTTCAGCGATTTCGGCGGAAAAATCGCGGGCGATTAAGCTTTCGGTGGAAAAGGGCGGGTTGACGCTGTCGGCCTCCAGCCCGGAAAACGGCAGCGCCGTTGAAGAGTTGGAAGCCGTCTATGATGCCGGCCCCATGGAAATCGGCTTTAATTCGCGCTATCTGCTCGACATCCTGGCGCAGATCGAAGGCGATGCCGCCCGCTTCACCATGGCGGACGCCGCCAGCCCAACCGTCGTCCGCGAGGTGACCGACACCAGTGCCGTTTATGTTCTGATGCCGATGCGGGTGTGACCGGGAAGTTTGCTGCCGGTCTGGCGCGACAAAGGCTGTCGGTAACCCGGCTGACGCTTAGCGATTTTCGCTGTTATGCGTTTCTCCGCCTTGACGTCGAACCGACACCGGTGGTGTTAACCGGCCCCAATGGGGCCGGCAAGACGAATATCCTGGAAGCCCTGTCTTTCCTGGCACCTGGTCGCGGCCTGCGGCGCGCCAAGCTGTCGGAAGCGGTGCGGCGCCAGTCGGGACCCGAAGCTCCCTGGGCCGTTGCCGCCCGCATCGAGCGGCCTGACGGCGTGCAGGAACTGGGCATTGGTCGCGAAGCCGGAACCGAAAGGCGGCTGTTACGCCTGGATGGACGGCCGATGCGCAGTCAGAGCGCTTTGGCCTCGGTCCTTAGCGTCTTGTGGCTGACGCCGGCGATGGACCGGCTGTTCAGCGAAAGCCCCGGTGGGCGCCGGCGATTTCTTGATCGGCTGGTGCTGGGGCTGGATCCGACCCATGGGCCGCGGGCGGCGGCCTATGAACACAGCCTGCGCGAGCGGGCGCGCCTGTTACGGGCGGGACAATTTGACCCGGCATGGCTGGGTGTGCTGGAGGACAGCATGGCAAGGCAAGGTGTGGCCATGGCCATGGCACGCAAGGACTGTGTAGAGCGGCTGAACCAGGCCTGCGCTATGGGCATCGGCCCATTTCCTGCAGCCCGGCTGGCGGTCGAAGGCGGCGTCGAAATCAGCCTCGACAGCCTGGATGCGG
>DUZC01000112.1 GCA_013349735.1 Rhodospirillaceae bacterium | reverse complement strand
CGTCCTGCAGCGAAACCCGACTGGGGGGACCCCCATAAGGGTTGGCCACCATGCAATATCCTGCCTGGAAGCGATTGATGAACCAGCGGCTATAAAAGGCCGGGATATCGGTCCGATAGCTGGCCGAGACGATCATGCCGCTATTGAAGCATGAAATGGGCGCCAATTCTTCTGTTGCATTGTTGAGGGCACAAGATTAATGGCAATGCCGGCCCTCACAGGGGACGACGGCTAAAATTCCTTTCATCTTCCTGTGCGAAGCTTGGTTGCGCTGCCCAGCACCGCAACTTATATAACCGCACTATGAATGAATTCTGGATAGCCCTGTCGGCTGTCCGCCAGTATTAACCAACGGGAGTTCCATCGGTTGCTCCAAGACTGAGGGCCATGGGTGCTTGCCGCAACAAACGAGGATCAAATGAGCAAAGTCATTGGCATCGACCTGGGCACGACCAATTCCTGCATCTCGATTATGGAAGGCAAAACCGCCAAGGTCATCGAGAACAGTGAGGGCGCGCGCACGACACCGTCGATGGTCGCTTTCGCCGAATCCGGTGAACGGCTGGTTGGTCAGGCGGCCAAACGCCAGGCTGTAACAAATCCATCCAATACTTTGTTTGCCATCAAAAGACTGATTGGCCGGCGCTTTAACGACCCGTTGACGAAGAAGGACATGAACCTTGTCCCTTATCACATCATCGAGGGCGATAACGGCGACGCCTGGGTCGAGGCGGAAGGCGGCAAATACAGCCCAAGCCAGGTTTCCGCCTTCATTTTGCAGAAGATGAAGGAAACCGCCGAAAGCTATCTGGGCGAAAAAGTCACGCAGGCGGTGATTACCGTTCCCGCTTATTTCAATGACTCGCAACGTCAGGCCACCAAGGATGCCGGCCGCATTGCCGGCCTTGAAGTCTTGCGCATCATCAACGAGCCGACGGCTGCGGCGCTGGCCTATGGCATGGAAAAGAAGGGCGCCGGCACCATCGTGGTCTATGACCTGGGTGGCGGCACCTTCGATGTGTCGGTTCTGGAAATCGGCGATGGCGTGTTCGAAGTGAAGTCCACCAATGGCGATACCTTCCTTGGTGGCGAAGACTTTGACGCCCGGATCATCGACTATCTTGCCGACGAATTCCGCCGTGAGCAGGGCATTGACCTGCGCAAGGATCGTCTGGCCTTGCAAAGGCTGAAAGAGGCTGCGGAAAAGGCCAAGATCGAGCTGTCGGCTTCTATGCAGACGGAAGTCAATCTGCCCTTTATCACGGCCGATGCGGCGGGGCCGAAACATCTCAATATCAAGCTGACCCGGGCCAAGCTTGAGGCTTTGGTCGAAGATCTGGTGCAGCGGACGGTGGAGCCCTGTCGCTCGGCTTTGAAAGATGCCGGTCTGAAGGCCAGCGAAATCGACGAAGTCATTTTGGTGGGCGGCATGACCCGCATGCCGAAAATCTTCGAGACGGTTAAGGAATTCTTTGGCCGTGAACCCCATAAGGGCGTCAATCCCGACGAGGTGGTGGCCATCGGTGCGGCCATTCAGGCCGGTGTGCTGAAGGGTGATGTCAAAGATGTTCTGTTGCTGGACGTCACGCCGCTCAGCCTGGGCATTGAGACTTTAGGCGGTGTCTTCACGCGCCTGATTGATCGCAACACCACCATTCCGACGCGGAAAAGCCAGGTTTTCTCGACCGCCGAAGACAATCAGACGGCGGTGACCATCCGGGTGTTCCAGGGCGAACGCGAGATGGCTTCGGATAACAAGATGCTCGGTCAGTTTGACCTGGTGGGCTTGCCGCCGGCCCCGCGGGGGATGCCGCAAATCGAGGTGACCTTCGATATCGATGCCAATGGGATCGTTTCCGTTTCGGCCAAAGACAAGGCCACCGGCAAGGAACAACAGATCCGCATTCAGGCCTCGGGCGGATTGTCGGATGCTGATATTCAGCGCATGGTCAAAGAGGCCGAACTCAATGCCGCCGAGGATAAAAAGCGCAAAGAGGCGGTAGAGGCCCGCAACCATGCGGATGCCTTGATCCACAGTACCGAGAAGAACCTCGCGGAATTTGGCGACAAAGTCCCCGCCGATCAGAAGAGCAAGATTGAAGCCGATATCAAAGCGCTGAAAGATGTTATTGAGTCTGCGGACGCCGCGACCATTCAAGGTAAGACCGAGGCTTTGGCCCAGTCGGCCATGAAGCTGGGCGAGGCCATGTATAAGGCCGAGCAGGAAGGTCAGGCGGCGGGCGGTGCCGCCGGCGGGGCTGGTCATGCCGGGCATGCGGCGGGGGATGGCGTTGTTGATGCCGACTTCGAGGAAGTGGACAGCGACAAAAAAGAGAAATAGCCGCTGCGAACCGTCAAGGGAGATGTTCACCCTGACGGCAGTGACAAAAGGTCCGGGACGCTAGGGTAGCGTTCCGGGCGGGGGCGGAATGGAGCGGCATGAGTAAAAGGGATTTTTACGAGGTCTTGGGGATCGCCAAAGGCGCCAGTGCGGAGGACATTAAAAAGGCCTACCGCAAACTGGCTATGCAGTTTCACCCGGACCGCAACCCTGATGAGCCTACAGCCGAGCAAAAATTTCGCGAGGTCAATGAGGCCTATGACGTTCTGAAAGACGAGCAGAAACGGGCCGCTTACGACCGCTTTGGTCATGCGGCCTTTGAGCAGGGCCGAGGCTTTGGTGGCGGCGGCCCTGGCGGTGATTTTCATTTTGCTTCTGGTTTTGCCGATATTTTTGATGAAATGTTCGGCGATTTCATGGGCGGCCGCCGCGGTGGTGGTGCCCAGGCCCGGGGTAGCGACCTTCGCTATAATCTAGAGATTTCTCTGGAAGATGCTTTTTCCGGGAAGTCGGTCGAGATCAAAGTGCCCAGTTCGGTGTCCTGCGAGGCTTGCAAGGGAACCGGGGGCGCCG
>DUZC01000132.1 GCA_013349735.1 Rhodospirillaceae bacterium | reverse complement strand
CACCTTCCATGCCCGAACAGCTCTGGTCAGTTGCGGGACGGAGGAAGCGTCGCGTTTACTGACCCGTCTGGACTGTGCGCCGACCTTAGGCCTGGCCAGCGGTCAGAATGCGGCAGCCGGAAGCCTGCTGCTCTCGGCCACTGGTCCGGCTCAGGCCATTCTGGCCGGCTGGAAAGTCGCACAGAGCTTGTTGGAACATGCTGCGGCAATTGCCAGTTGCGCGGCCGAGATCGTCGCCCAGGCCCGCCAGGTCAAGCCATCGGTGGTGGTGGCTTGCACACGTAAGAATTTTCCGGGAACGCGGGCGATGGCGATAAAGGCGATTATCGCCGGTGGCGCGGTGCCGCATCGTTTGGGATTGTCGGATTCCCTGTTGCTGTTTCCAGAGCATCGCCAGCTTTTGGCGGGGATGACTTTGGCCGGCGCGGTACAGCGTCTGAAAGAGAGCTGTCCTGAGAAGAAAGTCGTTGTCGAGGTAACCTCGCTCCTTGACGCCGAAAAAGCGTTGAAGGCCGGCGCCGACGTCATCCAATTGGAAAAATTTAGCCCCGAACAAGTTGGTGAGGTGGTGGCCCGCGCCGCGGAAAGCCGGAGTCTGATCGCTGCCGCCGGCGGCATTAATTCCGGCAATGCGGCGGCTTACGCCCAGGCGGGAGCGCATATCCTGGTGACCTCTGCCCCCTATGGCGCAGCACCAATGGAGGTTGCGGTAAGGATCAGTCCGGGCTTGCCGGCACTTGGTCGCTCAAAAGAAATGCTTTAGCCTTCGGTGGCGGAGGGAGCGGATGTTCAAATTTATCGGCAAAGCCCTAACCGGACTGGTGCTAACCAAAGAAGCGCGGGAAGCGGCGGAACAGATAGCCGTGGCCAAGGGCTTGTTGCCGGCACAGCCAGCCGGACAGCCCGATGAAGCGACGGATCCGGCAGAACCGGCCGAACAGGCGTCGGGAACCGATCGGGCGGCCTTGATCCGTCAGGCGATGCAGGTGCGGGCGGCCAAACAGACAATTTTGTCGGATTTAGATGACGAAACCAGAGCCAAATTGGTCGCCGTGGCCATGAAGGCGCTGCTTAATGAAGGGCGAACCAAGGAATGAGAAATGCTGGCTAGAGCGTCGTGCGATCAATTTGGTTCACCCTGCCGACGGCCAAGCCATCTGACCCAGCAACGCTGCGGAGATCCGCTCCCTTGCCAAAAGAGTGACTCAAATTGAACATAGGACGCGCGCTTCCCGACCCCGAGCTTTTGGCTGAAGCTGTTTTAAAAGGCCAAAGACGGGCTTTGGCCCGTGCCATCACCCTGATCGAGTCAACCCGTCCGGAGCATCGGGCCTTGGCCGAAAATTTGCTGGAATTTCTGCTTCCTCATACCGGCGGTGGGGTCCGCATTGGGATTTCTGGCGTTCCGGGGGTTGGCAAATCCACCTTTATTGAAAGTTTCGGCACCCATGTGATCAATCAGGGTCATCGCGTCGCCGTTTTGGCGGTCGACCCCTCAAGCCCGCGGTCCGGTGGTTCGATCCTTGGCGACAAAACAAGGATGGAGGAACTGTCCCGCGACGAACGCGCATTCATCCGCCCGTCACCGTCGGGAGGAACCCTGGGCGGGGTGGCCCGGCGCACCCGCGAGGCGCTGCTTGCCTGCGAGGCCGCGGGCTTTGATGTCATCATTGTCGAAACGGTCGGGGTTGGTCAGTCGGAAACCGCGGTAGCCGACATGGTCGATATGTTTTTGCTTTTGTTGGTGCCGGGCGGCGGCGACGAACTGCAGGGGATCAAAAAGGGCATCGTCGAGATCGCCGACGCGATTATTGTCAACAAGGCGGATGGCGATCTGGCTAATGCCGCCAAACGGGCTGCCCTCGACTATCAAAATGCCTTGCATCTCTTGCGTCCCGCCAGCCTGCATTGGTCGGTCCCCGTCTTATCCTGTTCGGCCATGAGCAATCTAGGCATCGGTGAAATCTGGGAAACCGTGTCACGCTACCGCCAGGTGATGGGCGAAGCCGGCGAACTGACCAGCCGGCGCAATCAGCAGGCGCTGTCCTGGATGTGGAACGAAGTGGCGGAAAATTTAATGTTGCGGTTCCGCACCCAGCCCCGCATCAAATCTATGTTGAGCAAAACCGAGGTCCGGGTCGCCGCCGGAGAAATGACCCCGACCACGGCGGCGCAGACTCTGCTCAACGCTTTTCTGGATGGGGCCGCGCCATCATAGACGGATCACGGATTTGAAAGATCTGCGGGCATGACCAGGCAAGACACCGAGAAACAGACCATTCTGGTGGTTGATGATACGCCAGAGAATATTGATGTCGTCAGCAATGCGCTCCGGGGCGTCTTTCGGGTGGTGGCCGCCCTTTCCGGTGACCGTGCTTTGCAGATTGCCGAAAGAAAGCCGGGTCCGGACCTTATCCTGCTGGATGTTATGATGCCGGTGATGGATGGCTATGAGGTATTGCGCCGTTTGAAGGAAAACCCTCTTACCCGGACGATTCCGGTGATCTTTGTGACCGCATTGACCGATGTGGCGGATGAGCAAAAAGGTTTTGAACTTGGCGCGGTGGATTACATCGTCAAACCGATTTCACCGGCTATCGTCCGGGCCCGGGTCAATGCTCATCTGATGATCCGCCGCCAGCATCAGGATTTGGCGGAAAGCCTGGAAATATTGCAAAGAACCCAGAGCGAATTGGTGCAGGCGGAAAAATTATCCGGCCTTGGCGCCTTGGTCGCCGGTGTCGCCCATGAAATCAATACACCGATCAGCATCGTTCTGAGCGCTGCCACGCATTTTTCCGCTTTGACGGAACGCTTGAAAAACCAGATTTCTCGCCAGGAACTGCGTCAGTCTGACCTGCAGAGTTTTATGACGCAAACCTCTGAAGCGGCCCGACTGATGGCGGTCAACGCAGCCCGCGCCGCCAA
>DUZC01000256.1 GCA_013349735.1 Rhodospirillaceae bacterium | reverse complement strand
TGGGTGACAGTCAGCTTGTTGCCCGGTTGCCCGAACGACACATTTCCGCTGACTACCACCGGCGTCGATGGCAGGGCCTGTGCCGGGGACAGGGGCGGGAAGAGCGCCACGGAAACCAAGGCTGTGCTTAAAAGCAGCCGGTCACGCAGACATCTTTGTCGAACCCACAATCCCAAGCTTTGTGACCTTCTTACGTTTTCCTGGACGGGAAAGAGCGCCCGCCTCGTTTTCCCTTATAATAAACCATTAAAAACCGGAATATCTCTTATTAAGTGTGCTTTATGGCTTAAATTTTTGCCGGCATCGCCCCGGCAAGGCTTGTCAGCGGATTGTCCACCGCTGACCCAAACCAAGGGGCTATGACTTATGATCTATCGTGAAGATGCGGGGTAAACGGCGGTCGGTCTGTTATCTGGATCACTCGGGCAGTACAGAACGCTCTTCTTGCAGGCGGCGCTCTAGAATCAGGGCATCAAGGCGGCCACCATAATAGTTTTTCCGCCGGCCCACCGGAGCGAAGCCCTGATCGCGATAAAGCGCCAGCGCCGCGTTATTATCGGCGGCGACTTCCAGCAAAAAACGCCCGGCTCCGTCCGCCGCCGCCTGCTCGGCCGCGGCCTTTAACAGCGCCTTGGCCAGACCGGCGCGGCGTTCGGGGGGCAAGACCAGCAGGGTCAGCACCTCGGCTTCATCCGCCGCAATCCGGCACAGAATAAAGCCCCGCGGCTGTCCGGCCGAGGCTGCCAGAAATCCGTAACTTCCGGGCATGGCCAAAAGCCCGGCCATGGCCGCCTCGTTCCAGGGTTCGGCAAAACAGATGTGATGCAGGCCGGCCAACAGCGCCGCATGGGTCGGCAGCAGCGGGATCAAATCGGGGCTCATCGGGCGGCAGGCAGGGTCACATCGGCTGGACGCAGATATAACGGCTGGGGGGCTAACGTCCGGCCCTCGACCCAGCGGGCTTCGGCCAGTTCGGCGACCAAGGCCGCATCCGGCCAGCAGGATGCCGTCGAACGAAGCGCCTGGGGCAGCAAGGGCGCCAGACGCTCGGCGCCGTCGCCCACCAGCAACAGCGGTCCCGGCCAGCGCTCGACCACCGCTTCCGCCATCATCGCCGCCGGCGGCGCCAGCGGTCGCAGCGACTCGTCAAAGGCCTGAACAAACAGATCCGCCCGTTTGCCATCGATCACCGCCAACAGCGTCCGACTCTGCCGCTCGGCGGCCGGGACGGCCTGGGCCAAGGCTTCGGCGGTGCCAACCCCGCTGACCGGCAACCCCGTCGCCAAAGCCAGGCCGCGCGCCGCCGCCAAACCGATCCGCAGGCCGGTGAAGCGACCTGGTCCGATCGTCACCCCAATCAGGGACAACTCGGTCCAATCAAGCCCATTTTCGGCCATCAAAGCGGCAATCATCGGCAACAGGATTTCCGACTGCCCCCGCTCGGCGTTCACCTGGCGCCGCCCCAGCAACCGGCCTTGGCGGGTTACCGCAACGGAGCAGCCCTGAGTGGCGCAATCAAAGGCAAGAACATGCATCGATGGGACCGTTTTGATAAAGACACGCCATCCGGACTATAATGGGGGCAGATCCCCTGATCGAGATTTTTCCCATGCCGCTGGTCCGTCTTGATTTCCCGGAACTTCTTTTATCCCTGGCCTATGCCGGGCCCGATAATTTCACCGGCCGCGCGGTCTATGGCCGCGCTGATGGCTGGTTGCACCAGAACGCCCTGCCCCCCTTGCAGCGGGCCATGACTTTGGCGCACCAGCAGGGCCTGCGTCTGCGCATTTTCGATGCCTTCCGGCCACAGGAAGCCCAATGGATTCTGTGGCACCATACCCCCGACCCGGAATTTCTGGCCGACCCCCGCCAAGGTTCGGCCCATTCACGCGGGATTGCGCTCGATCTGACCCTGACCGATGCGAGCGGTCGGGATCTGCCGATGGGCACCGCCTATGACAGCTTTACCCGTCACTCCCACCATGGCAACACCGAGATCGAGGCCGCGGCCCAAGCGAACCGCCATCTGCTGCTGGGGATCATGACCGCCGCCGGATGGGACTTTAATCGGAATGAATGGTGGCATTACCAGCTGTTCAGGGCCGAGACCTACCCCCTGCTCAGCGACAGCGCCCTGCCAGAACCGATGATGCCTAAAAATCAATCGGCCTGAGCGACGATCGTGGCGGCCCGCAGATGATTCAGGCGGGCGGCGTCAAAGTCTTCGAGCCGGTTGTCCCGCATGATGCTGCGCACCGTCTCAACATATTCGCTGCCGCGTTCGGAATAGCCCTTCAGCGTCGCCGCCAGATCCCAGGCCTCGATCTCACCTTGCCGGCGCCGCATACTGGCCCGCATCTGACGCAATTCACGATAGGCGCGATGGGTGTTCAGATTATGCGCATAGGAGGTCACGGCATCGGTCAAAGTGGCAAAATTGCGATAGTCCCAACCGCCCTGGGCATCCTGGCTGAATTGGCCGAACAAAGCATTGCTGGACCGGGCGATGCGCGAAGTCCCCCAGCCGCTCTCTTCGATGGCCTGGGCCAGCGCCAAGGACGGCGGCACCAGATCGACTTTGACCAGCAAAGCGTCGAGATCGGCATCGGGTTGATCATAGCGATCGGCCAAGGTCAAAATCTGTTGGACTTCGTCCGCAGACAGTGTTTGGCCTGAAGCCAGCTTTTTACGAACATCCAAAAGAGCCTGACGCTCAATGCCGATTTGCTCATTAACATAAAGCACGACCGGCAACATCAACCGCAGAAACAGGGTCTTACGCCCATCCATAGCGTCCAGCTGCTCGATATCCGGCGGCAAACTGCTGATCAGCACCCGTGGCACCGAGATATAACCGCGCGCCACCGCCTGCAGACTGAAACCGATGCGGTCCAAGGCCGCCTGCATCTGGGCGGCATGGCGGGTCTCG